>JAGAEF010000266.1 GCA_017613255.1 Lentisphaeria bacterium | reverse complement strand
TTTCACAAGTTCCCATTCCCGCATCTTTTCGATGAAAAGGACCTGCATGCCCGAGATCGCCATATAGTGGGCGCAGTTGTTGGAGCCTTCCCCCCGCGGATCGAAGGTATTGGTCTCGGATTCGAAATCCGTATGTGCCGAAAAGATGGTCGGAAGCCCGGAAAGTTCCGGCGCGGAAAGACTTTTCGGGTCTCTGCTCATGGATTCGAAAGCGGTGCGTTCCGTGTCGAGGATCTCTCCGTTCATGGCAAGCTCCGTGCGGAGGTGATAGACGCCCGGGGGGAGTTTCCCGAAATCGCAGACGCTTTCCAGCAGCATGGTGCCGGGGAAAGCGTCCTTTCCCGGCTCGGAAACGCTTACTTTCCCTTTCCGGTCCAGCGGCTCCCCGAAGACGTTTTCCAGCGCAAAGCGCAGGGAAAGTTCTTTCCTTGTGCAGTAATCCTCCGGCAGGGTCACGCAGACACGGAAGGAGCAGGACTCGTCCTCGAAGAAGAAGTGGTTGCTTTCCGCAAAGCGCAACGCTCTTTCGTAATCCACGACCGTCTTGGGGATCATCCGGCAGATCGCCTTGTCCGCTCCGGAATCCACGGAAAAGTGGAACTGCCCGTGATCCATCCTGCGGGCGCCCAGAAGCTTTCCGCCGAAAGGATCCAAAATCATCTCCCGACCGCATTCGGAAATGCTTTGCCGGTCCTCGCTGCGCATCTTTTCGAAACCCAGAATGATCCGGCAGCCGGGGGGAAGTTCCTTCAAGTAGAAGTTCCTTCTTACGGGGCACTCGGTGTCCGCGGCTGCAATGGCGGGCTGACGGGACTGCCAGTGCTCATGGAAGCCGATCTTTCCGTAGAAGATATACTGTTTTTCTCCGATCTCCCCGTCGGGATGCACGATCCGGAAGTAGGGGTTTTCGATATATTCGTTGCCCAGATGCTTGGTGTAGAATGTCCCGTAGTTGGGGGCTACAACAGGCCCTCCTTCGATGGCGGCATTCACACAGACCGCGTTTTCCATGGCCGCCGCCTCCAGGGAAAAGATCCAGCTGCTCATGGGGTCGAAGATCTGCCGGGGGATCTCCCAGCTTTTCCGCCCGAATACGGGGGTGATCTTCTGCGGATGGGCGGTGACTTTCAGTTTGGCAAGCGTGGTGAAAATGAATTTCATATCCCTGTATTCATGGGAAAATCCGATCCTTCCTTCCGCCGGTATGCCCTGGGGGAGGGGGAACCTCTGGCCGGCAAAGGTGCAGAAAAATTCCCCCAGTTCCATTTCCCATTCCATGCAGTTTTCGTCTCCCCAGACCGCCTCGGGACCTTCATAAGCGATCTTGTGGTCCTTCAGGATCCCGATCCTGCCCGTCCACACGTTTGATGCAAAGGCAAGACTTAAAACGCCGGAAACACCGCTCTTTTCGTCGTAGCGGAAATAGACGAAGAAACTCATGCCCTCCTCGGGTTCCGGGTCTCTCCCCATTTCGCACTGGACGGTGCAACTTTTCAGGGCGGGGGTCCTCAGGAGAAAGATGTTCCACCGGAGCGCCATTCCGAACCCGTTGGGGATCCTTTTTGCGCCGGAAAAGGGAACGTTCCGGATCTCGTCGAAGGAATCCAGCGAAGTGTCTCCCTCTCTGGTGCGGAAATCTTTTTCGAAAATCGTCATGGTGTCGAACATGATATTGTTCTGTTTCATTGGATTTGTCCTTTCGTTGATGTTCTGCGGACTAATATAGCCGAAAAAACGAAAAAAACCTTGACTTTCCCGCCAAATCATAGTATGTTATTGCCAAAAACGGAGTTGTTATGGCGCGGGAGATATTTCACGGGACGTTGGATTATGCCGTCGTGGACGGGGACCTGCCGATCCGGGTGGTCCATGTGCCGAAAGGGACGCATCCCGTCCTGTCTTTTCACGATCACTCCTACTGCGAGATCGTCATCGTCGTCAGCGGACAGGCCCGGCATATCCTTGATGGAGAAAATGTTCCGATTTCCGCCGGGGATGTCCTCCTCATCCATCCGGGTGCGGTACACGCCTATGACGAGGCAAGGAAAATGGAGATCGTCAATTTGACTTTCGACTCCTCCCATCTGCCCCTGTCCCTGCTGGACGGCTGTTCCATGCCGCTCTTCCGGAAGATTTTTCCGGAAGGGGAAAAACCGTATCATTCAGCCAGACCCGCCGCCTTCCTGGAACCGGAGGACCTTGCGGAAATCGTGAGAATGCTCCGGAAACTGGGAGACGAACTCAAGGATCCCCGGCCGGGCAAACTCTTTTCCTCTCTGGCGCTGTTCATGGAGATCCTGGTGTTTTTGTCCCGGAAAGGCGGACAGAGCGGACGGGAAAAGCGGGTCGATTCCCTCATCGGGGAGGTGATCCGTTACATGAAGAGTCACTATACGGAAAACGTCGATCCGGAAAAACTTGCTGCAATCGCCAAAATGTCGGGCCGCAGTTTCTTCCGTCATTTCCGCATGAATACGGGGTGTTCCCCCGTGGAATATCTGCTGAAACTCCGTCTTCAGCACGGCTGCGACCTGCTTGTTGCCGGAAACGCCTCCGTTTCGGAGATCGCCGCTCTCTGCGGCTTTTACGACAGCAATTATTTCTGCAAGCAGTTCCGCCGCGCCTTCGGGACCTCCCCCCGGGAATTCCGAAGGCAATACCGTCCCCGGTAGGTGTTCCCCGCCGCCCTTCTTATCCGGCCTATAAGGCCTACGAGGCCTATTCCCCAGCCCAAGCTGGAAACGGTGGCTGTGTTTTTTCGCTCTGCGTTTCCCCCTGCGGAAAATTGCGGCACGCAATTTTCCCGAGGGTGAAGGGGCCAAAGTGGACCCTTCCCGGGGTTTGGGGCGGGGAGCCCCAGGCATCCATTGCCTGCCTTATCCCCTGCTTTTCCACACGATCTTTTCGCCCCACAGGGGGACGCAGGCGCGTTTGCCCACGGACCGGACCTTGTCCGCCTCCGCGTATCCGTCGGCAAAGGTCCAGCGCCACTTGTCGAAATTGTGGTGAAGTTCCAGCAGATGGCTGATGAGGGTCGTTTCCGGCCGGACGGTGTCATGGGCGCTTTCCCGTACATCCAGCCCCACGCGGGGGTGGACGATGTGGAAATCCACCTTTTCCGACCGGGGATGAAGCTCTCTTGCATTGCAGGAGTCTCCGCTGTGAAGGATCACACAAGGATCTTTTCCCGTCCCGCAGACGATCTCGAAGGGGGTGACGAAACGTTTCAGATGAACGTTGTGGTCGCTTTCGGAAATATGGAGGAAAAGATCGTCGGCAAGGGGGAGTTCCCGTTCCGGCTCCTTGGAATACCCGCCGTAGGAGGGGAAGAAGCCGCTGTACACCTTTTTGCCCGCATCGTTCATGGCGGAAAGGAATTCGAAAGTGTAGTGATCGGTGTGATTGTGGGTCACAAGGGCAAATTCCAGATGGGGAAGGAGAGCGGTTGCCAGCCGGTGATGCAGGTCCACGCAGAAGCAGTGAGAAGGCGTCCTGACCACATAGCCCATGTTGTACACGAGCCAGAGCTTGACCTCTCCGGGGGCGGCGGATTCGGTTTCCACCTCATGCAGCACCTTTTCGAAGGCCTTGTCGTACCAGTAAAGGGCAGGGCGGCTCCTGTAGATCGTTTCCAGTTCCTCCTGCGGAATATGGGGGCCTCTCCGACAAAAGCGGACGTACTCTTCCACCGTCACATGATCCAGCGCTTCCTGCAGGATCTTCTGGGCTTCTCCGCCCCGCAGAGACTCCTGCGCACAGTCGTTTTTCAGCAGGATCTGTGCGGCATTTTTCACTTCGGAGAGCGGGGGCGTTGCCGCCGCTTTTTTCCCGGGAAGAAGATTCAAAAAGGATCGGAAAATGGACATCTCGTAAGCCTTTCCATGAGAATGGTTGTTTTCGTACGCAGGGTCCGCGGACCACTGCATGGTTTGTCCGATAATATATACGGCTCTCGCCGCTTGTCAAGGAAAAGGCGCGGATTTCGGTAGGAAGAGTCAGCGTCCGGGCTCACGAAAAAAACTTTTGCCTTCGCCCTTGCGTTCCCGCTCCGTCAGTAGAAGTTCCGGAAAAATCGGAGAAAAACTCTTGTAAATCCAATATTGAATGTTGGATTTGCAAGGAATTTTCCGCCCGGACGGCAAAGGATGGCGAACGTTTTCCCGGGGAAAACGGCGGTTTCCCCGGTCGTTCCCGGCCATTGCCGAAACGCGGGAAAGGATTTGCATTTTCAATATGTTGTGATATATTAGGAGCGTTTCGACGGGGGCTTTGATCCCGGAATCGGAAGAAACAAAAGCCCGGAGGTGTTTCATGAAAACCCCGGGGGAGGGGATGGATGCGGTCCGGATCCATGCGAGAAAATCTCAGGAAGGAGCAGTGATGAAAGAACAGGACGTTTCCCGTTTCGAAAAGATGTACGACCTCTATTTTCCGCAGGTGGCCCAAGAACTCCGGGGCGGCAGGAAGGAGAGTCACTGGATGTGGTTCATTTTCCCCCAGATCAAGGGACTGGGGCGCAGTGAAACATCCGTCTATTACGCCCTGAGGGATTTGGAGGAGGCAAAGGCTTTTCTTGCTTCCTCCTGCGGGGAAAGAATGGAGAATCTTCTGGAGATCCTTCTTGCGCAGAACAACAGCGATCCTGCGGCCGTTTTCGGAGGAATCGACTCGCTGAAACTTGCCTCTTCCATGACGCTTTTTGCCCATGCCGCCCCGGAAAAAACGGTTTTTCGGCAGATTTTGGAGAAATTTTACTCCGGAAAAGAGGACGAAAAAACCTTGCGGATCCTGGCCGATCAGGACGAACAGGGGCATGGGATCTCTTCTCAGGATTTTCTGAAAAAGTTTCTCCCCGCTTACGAACGGGGGGACACGGGGACTCTGCATGAACTGCGGCGGCGCATTTTCCGGGAGACCATGGAAATCGCCAGGACGGGCTCTTACGAGACACCCTCCCGCCGGACCGTCACTCTGCCGGATCCCCAACCTATGATGAAGGATTCCATTCTGTACTCCTCCGTGGAACCCGTGAACCTCCCCGAAAGACCGGAAAAAACCGTTGTCGAGGTTTGCGACAGCGATTCTTTTCTTGCCGGGAAAAAACTTCTGGACGAAGGATTTTCCCCCGCCGTTCTGAATTTCGCCAACCGTTATACGCCGGGGGGCGGCGTACTGCGGGGATCCGGGGCGCAGGAGGAAAATCTTTTCCGGCGCAGCACGCTTGCCCTGTCTCTTTACCAGTTTCATGGCGACGGCGAACTTTTCTCCATTCCCCAAAGGAAGGAACAATACCCCATGAACCGGACTTCAGGGGGCGCCTATTCGCCGGACGTCACGGTGTTCCGGGGAACGGAAACGGAAGGGTATCCCCTTCTGGAAGAACCGTACCATCTGGCCGTCATCACCGTTGCGGCCCTGAACCGGCCGGAACTCAAGAATCCCTACGAGATCGCGGATCATCTTGTGGAAGCAGTCCGGGAAAAGATGCGCACGATCTTCCGCATTGCCCTGAAACACGGTCATGACGCCCTTGTTCTGGGGGCATGGGGCTGCGGCGCGTTCAAAAATCCGCCTCAGCACATTGCCAAACTCTTCCACGGCATCATGGAGGAAGAGGAGTTCCGAAACAGATTCCGGAAGATCGTCTTTGCCGTCATGGACCGCAGAAAGGTGGATAAAAGCTCCTCCAAAGTCGGCAATTTCCTTCCCTTTCGGGAGGAATTTACCTCGCCGAAGATCCCCGCTTCTGCGGTGCGCCTGCAGGAGGACAAAGCGGAAAGATTCCGGCGCTTCAAGGGCATGTTCTGGGGGCTGGTGACGGGGGACTGCCTGGGTTCGCCCGTCCAGTTCATGGGAAAAGACGAGCACCCTTACATCACGGAAATGGTCCGTTGTGCCTCTTTCGGCACGCCTCCGGGATACTGGACGGACGACTCTTCCATGGCTTTCTGCGTGGCGGCAAGTTTCGTCCGGCTCGGGAAATACGATCTTGCCGACATTGCAGACAACTTCGTTCGCTGGTACCGCAGCGGATTCTGGTCGAGCCTTTCCCGCTCCTTCGACGTGGGACGCGCCACGAAATCCGCCATATACCGCATGGAAGAAGGTTCTTTGCGGAACGGGGAAGAGTCGTCACAGGGGAACGGGAGCATCATGCGGCTGGCGCCCTCCTACATCATCGGTTACGGCAAGCAGGACCGGAAGATCCTGCACGAGATCAGCGATCTGACCCACGACAGCGCCAGAGTCCGGGAAACGGTGGATCTTATGAAGCATATCTGCGACGAACACATGCTGGGAGAACCCACGCGGATCAAATCCCTTTACACCGCGAGAGAGGAAGTCAACAATTCCGGATGGGCCGTTTCCACGCTTCATGCGGCACTCTGGGCGCTGGAGACGACGAAGAGTTTCGAAGAAGGCATGATCGCCGCGGTCAATCTGGGGGGAGATGCGGATACCATAGGCGCGGTGTTTGGACAGATCGCGGGCGCCCTTTACGGATATGACGCGATCCCGGAACGCTGGCTTTCGGCAATAAAGGACCGGGAGAAAATCAATGAACTCATCGAGTCGCTGATCTTGCAGGCGGAGCGCTGAAGCGAAAGATTTTTTGCGGAGGGAGGCTTCCTCGACTTTTTGTCGGAACGATGTGAGGCAGTGAACTTGAAAAGTTGCTGAACGGTGCTATAATAAAGCAGGATCGGCCCTCCTGCGTTCGAATGAAAGTCGCCGGAACCCTTCACCGTGACACGGAGGGCGGCATGACCGATCAGGTCCGGCTGTTTTCCCGGACAGCAGTGCAGGAAACGGTGTTTCGATGCACCGCCTGCGGAAAAAAGGACAAGGAGACGGAAGATGTTTGTCGGACCGACGGAAAAACGGCTTTTCGGCAGCGGCAGGGAATCGGTATTGTACGCCGATCTTTCGCGGGGCAACCGCCTGCGGAAGGAACTTCGGCAAAGAGTGACCGCGGAAAAACCGGAGAATGCACCATGAACAAACCCGATGGTTCTCCGGCGCCCCGCAGCGGCTGGGATTGGGCATATCTTCTGTCGTCGCATCCGCAATATGCGGAACACTGCGATTGGGATAAACTCGACGGCAGTGACTGGCGTTGGCTGCTGCAACGTCAGCCCAAATTTGCGGAACATTGCGATTGGAGCAAGCTTTCCGGCAGGAATTGGGTGTTGTTGCTGTCGTCGCATCCGCAATTTGCGGAACATTGCGACTGGAGCAAGCTTTCCTGCCGGGATTGGGTGGATCTTCTTTCGTCGCATCCGCAATATGCGGGACATTGCGATTGGAGCAATTTTTCCGGCAGTGATTGGGCGATGCTGCTGTCGTCGTATCCGCAATATGCGGAACATTGCGATTGGGGCAAACTCAATGGCAGTGATTGGGCGAGACTTCTTTCGTCGCATCCGCAATATACGGGACATTGCGATTGGAGCAATTTTTCCGGCAGTGATTGGGCGATGCTGCTGTCGTCGTATCCGCAATATGCGGAACATTGCGATTGGAACAAACTCAATGGCTGGAATTGGGCGTATCTTCTGTCGTCGCAGGCGCAATTCGCGGGATATTGCGATTGGAACAAACTCAAAGGCTGGAATTGGGCGTATCTTCTGTCGTCGCAGGTGCAATTCGCGGGATATTGCGATTGGAGCAAGCTCAATGGCAGTGATTGGGCGGAGCTTCTGTTGTCGCAGGCGCAATTTGCGGAACGTTGCGCTTGGAGAAAGCTTTCCGGCCAGGATTGGGCGAGACTGCTTTCGTCGCATCCGCAATTTGCGGAACGTTGCGCTTGGAGCAATCTTTCCGGCCGGGATTGGGTGGATCTTCTGTCGTCGCAGGTGCAATTTGCGGAGTACTGCGATTGGGACAAACTTGATGGCTGTGATTGGGTGGATCTTCTGTCGTCGCAGGTGCAATTTGCGGAGTACTGCGATTGGAGCAAACTGAAACTTTCCGGCGAAGACTGGGCGATGTTGCTGACATTGCATCCTGAGCTGAGAAAGTTCATGGATAAGACCGCCGCACTGGCTTTCCTGGCTTCGGTCGATGGAGAAAAATACCTCGAGAAAGCCTTTCTTTCCCAGCATCCTCCCGTCGGGAAAAAGAAGAAATCTTAATTCCCCCGATATTCGTGCATTGCCCGCCGCACGGCTTCGTCCGCTGCCGCTTCCAGGAGATATTCCAATTTCCGCAGGATGCGGTAATAGTTGAAAATGCCGATTAAATCCCCATTCTCCAGAAATTCCCGGTAAACATGGGTATCGACAGCTTGATCGGTTTCCGGATAGGAGATGCACCGCAACGCCCGCAGCACGGCGCGCCCCGCCCCGCCGTCGACCTGCCGACGGCAGAAGTGATCCGCGAGTGCGGTAAAACCGCCGTCCTGCCGGGAATAGAACCAGAGGGAAAACAAATTGCCGCCGGGCTCCGGCTTCTTTCGTTCTTCCTGCAGCAGAAGACTGATTTTGCTTGCCAGCGTTTCTTCATCCAGATCTTTCAGGCAGTCCACCGCGGCGATGAACCGCCGCCAGTGGGTGGGTTTTCTGCCGGACAGATAATTCGAATCATGCACTCCGGCAAGAGCGGGAAACAATTCCAGGGAAACGGGAGTCCGTTTCCATTGCGCCTTTGCATCCTGCCGGAAGAGGGCGACCAGCCCTGCGGCGGTAATGACCGGATGGGCCCATTTCCGCTTTTTCCCGCGGGCATGACCTTTCCCGCTGCCCTGCGGGGGAAACAGGACATCCTGGTCATATACATCCGGCTCTTCCTCTTCCTCCAGGGAATCTTCCGGGTAGAACATGTCCTCCTCCTTCGGAGAAGGAATGTGGAAAAGCTGCCCGACCGCCGCCTTCTGCTCTTCGGTAAGCAGTTCCGAAAAATAATCGATCAGTTCTTCGACAAGTTTCATTTTTCACTCTTCTTCAGGAATCGGCACATGTATGACTCTGCCATAGGGGATTCCGGGCCACGGAGATGTGTCGGGGTGACACCAGAGCACGTCGTAGGGGATCTCATTTTCCGGCGGATAATCAATGAAACCGTCGGTGATGACCAGAACGGACGTGACATCGGGGTCTTCCGCCAGTTTCAGCATGGCCGGGGACATGTCGGAGCCGCCGAAACCATCGACCCGATATTTTTCAAGCCGGTCAATTTCCACCAGTTCATCTTTGGTGACTTCCGTATCGCATTGCAGGATATGGACCTCTTCCATCCCGACGCTGCGGGCGAATGTACCGATCTGCCCCAGCAGGTATGGAATGTCGGATATCATCGACCCGCTGGTATCCAGAACGATATGGATCATGAAAATCTCCTGTGCCCGCCCGGGAAGAACGACGTCGTTCCGCCATGCTCCCCTGCGGGATGCACGCGCCCAGGAACGTCTGGAAACGGCGACCCCGTCGAACCACCGCTGCATGGCCATTTCCCAAGGCGGAGCGTAGTTGGATCTTATCACCTCGATATCCCCTTGGATATTCCCTTGGATATTCCCTGCATCGGTGCCGCAGATCATTTTGTCGGACGAAGAGAGAATGATCTTCTGCAAAACGGATGTTTGAACGGCCGCTTCCACATTTATCCGGGCTTGCCGCCGTTCGGATTCCTCCTCGTCCGGGAAAAAATCTTTTTCCGTTTCGTCATCGAGAATATCCAGGGTGATCTTCTTTCCTCCGGCGGGGACGGCCCGGTCCTTTTCCTTCTCCGATCCATCCCCGAACGCATCGGCAAACGGGTGGTTGGCAAGAACCGTGTGCAAGGAGCCGAGTTCTTTGTTCTTTTCCGATCGCCACTTCCAGGATTGTCTGCCGGGATGGCTTTCCGTATCTTTGACGGAGATGATGATCCGCACCAGTTCTTCCAGAGAAAAGGCGGAGGCCTTCTCGGGGGGATTCTGGATTCCGGGGATTGGGTGTTCATAGTCTTTCTGCAGGATAATCGCGTCCCGGTACCAGTCGGGAAGTTCCTTCTGCTGCAAAAACCAGTTCCAGGACAACCCATTGCAGGGCGGCTGGGGAAATCCCATCGTGTCGCACAGCAGTTCGTTGATCAGAAGGTCGTGTGCAATATTCAGCGATTCCTTGTCCGGGAATGACCCGCTTCTTTCAAAAATCCCCTGTGCCAGATGAAGCAGTTCATGGGCGACGATGAAGGCTGTTTCCAATCCAGGCGCCAGACTGTCCAGAAACGAAGGGCCGAAAAGCAGTTTTCCGCAGGAAGTCACCGCCGCAGTATCGATCCGTTCGTCATACCGGATATCCAGCGTTGCGAATATCCCGCCCAGATAGGGAAAATAAGACTGGGCTATCTTGACTGCCAGTTCGAGTTTCCGGCGGTCTTCAGGAGAAAAATCCTCGCTGAACATGCCTTCAGACCTCGATTTTGATCCCGGTCAGGGAGAAGAACAGTCGGCTGAGTGTTTCATCGGCGCCCAGTTCGCCCCAGGTCGCGACACAGTTGATCATGACAACCGCTTTTTCTTCATCCGTCAGATGGCTGAAAAAGGCATTGCAGATTTCGGGAGTCATTTCTTCATAATGTTCCCAGCCGGGCACATCGTCCCGGATCGACAGGATCATTTCATGGATTTTCTTCAGGACGAACCACCGCAAAGTGTTTTCGGCGTTTGCCTGTTTCTTTTCCGGCAGCAGCGAGGGATCGAACAGGTATTCCCAGGGGTTTTTCACGGCATTGCTTTCCAAGTTCAGCCCCATCTTCTGGACTTCCATGAAGACTGCGGCATCCTCGGCGGAGACGGAACCGAATACAACTGCCCGGGCAGTGTTTTCGTTCAGGGAACCGTTTTCTTCCAGCAGATCCAGCGCCTGAGAAAGCGACGCCCATGCCCGCGGCGTGGAAAACGGAACCGGGAGATCGGGGACCGGCCGCTGCAACGCAGACGGCATCAGCAGGATATAACTGATGATATCCTCCCGGATATGATTTGCAACGGCCCACTGCACCCACTCTTTGACATCCACGCGCACCTGCAGAATGATCGCCCGGTTGATCAGCGCCGCGGAAAGACTGCGCACGAGACTGCGGTCCTCGGCGCGGTTTCCCGCCGCCACCACCCAGGTCCCCTCCGGCAGTTTGTGTTCCCCCAGCCGACGCTCCAGCAGCAGGGAGTAAAAGGCTTTCTGGATATCCGGAGCGCAGGCGGGCAGTTCATCCAGGAACAAACAGAACTTTTCCGGTTTTTCCGGCAGCAGGATCCGCGGGGGACAGAATACAGACCGTTCGCCGACGATCCGCGGGATCCCGCTCACGTCTTCGGGGGCGATCTGGGTTCCCAGCAGCGACCGGCATTCCAGACCGGCCGCTGCCGCAGCCTGCCTGACCGCATCGGATTTTCCCACGCCCGGCGCCGAAAGCAGCAGAATGCTTTGGCGGTGGGCCATGGCGGACAGGATACTTTTTGCTTCGGCAATGGTTACGGTGGGCAGCGGGCTGTCATTCATGATGCACGATCCTTTTTTTGATGAAACCGGAATCCGGGGGCATCCGCAGGAGCGATCCTGCGGAACATCATGCCGTTGGAAAACAATCGCCCTCCGGGAAAAATACCTTCGACCCATACTATACTCCCGTTTGCACTGTTTTTCAACGTTTTTTTTGATGGAGGAGCGAATTTCAAAATGTTCAGGCTCCTCCTTTTCATTAAAAAACAAGCCTGCATTTTCAGTTTTTTCAGTTGACAAATCAAAAAAAGCGTTATTGTAGCGCAATGCAGTTTTTCCATCTCAATCACAAACGAAAAGGAGTTTGAACATGACCCCGAGAATGATTGTCAACGCATTGGGAGCCGCGGTTTTGGCCGCCCGCCCCGTGAACGGTCTTTTTGACCATGACAACAATGTGGAAGACCAGGAGGCGAGGCACCCTGGAAGAGGTGAACGTGCCGATAATCCGAAATTTGACGGGCATACCTGGGAATTCTATTTGGGACAAAATATGGGACGAAACAATGGACGGAATAAAGGGATCCTCATCGTCCTTTCGTTTAATGTGAGGAGACTTGATCCCCGCTCGCAATCCATAACATTGGGCGAATATCATTTCGAAAACACCCGGCTTTTTATTTACGATACGCAGAAACCTGATGGCGCAGCGATTACCCCGCAGCAACTCGTTGACAAAATGATCGGGAAGATTCCTGCTGCCCGAAGAGGAAACGGCAGTTATTCCATCGAACCCAGCGCGAAAAAAATCTGTTTCGCGAAGAGTGAAGTGGGTCACGTCCTGAATTTGTATATCCTGGGTGATGGCGACTTGAATATTCCCGGAGATATGGATCCGAAGCAGCTCCGAACTGTATCCGAATCTCTTGTACGCAGGATCGCAACGGCATTGACTGACCTTCTTCCGGTCGCTGAGTATTATGCCCAACACAGG
>JAGAEF010000265.1 GCA_017613255.1 Lentisphaeria bacterium | reverse complement strand
ATACCTGCAAGAAACCGTAACTTTCTCATTTTTCTTCTTTCCTATGGTTGGATTTCCAGTTCGTCGACGATCTTTTCCGCCGACTGCCGATGATCGGCAAGGGCTTTTTTCGCCGTTTCCAAGGCGTATTTTCTGCTCTCCCTGCGGTAATTTTCCACAAGGTTTGCGAGGGTCTTTTCCATCTCCTCCGGCAACGTTTTCGAGATCCGGTACAGGTCATAGGCACACCAGACTCCGCCGCCTATGCCCAGCACGGCGCCGATGATGTCCCCTACGGGCAGGGGCCCGTCCGCCGCCGCGCAGATCCCGGAGGTCGTTCCGGTGAGAACGAGTCTGGCAACGATGTGCCGGAAGGCCGAAGAGATCATTTTGACGGTACTGCGCAGGAAAAGGAGCTCCAGTCCGGCGGAGAAAAGGACAAGAAAACGGTCCAGAGCGTCCGATTCCGCCTGCCGGGCAAATTTGCCGCACTCCAGAAGGAAACGGAGACGCGCCGTCTCGCGGGATCCGAAACGCCCGCTCTGTCCGGCACAGAGAGCAAGATTGGCGTGAAAACGGTTCTCGTTCTCCGTCAGGACAAGGAGGAAGTTTTCCAGTTCCGCGCGGATGCGCGCGTTTCCGCGTTCGCAGGGAACAAGGATCCCCGGTTTGAGTTTTTCCGCAAGCGCCTTGCCCGCGTCATCAGTTTTGTACAAAGCGTCCTTGGCCATTTTGCAGCAAAGTTTGAGATTCCATCCTGCATGGGAAAACTCTTTTGCGGCACCGGGAACGTTTTTCTGCGCAAGGAGGAACTCTTCCTCCCCCGCCTGCGGGAGCTTCCTTTCGAACTGCCGGAATGCCTTCCCGTTTTCCGCAAGATACCGACTCGTTTCCTCTTCCACAAGACGTTTGAGGGAAGCCCGCCGGAGGCGCTGTTTCGGCCCGTAAACGCCGAAGATCCCGTCGGGGAGAGCGAATTCTGCCGCAAGCAGAACGGCAAGAAGCGTTCCCGCAAAAAAGATCCATTTGACGATCTGTTTCCTTTTCCTGCCCATACGTCATCTCCGGGTGATATTATTTTCACGGAGGAGAATATAGCATGGGAGAATCAAAATGCAAGTCCGCAAGCCCACCAGTTCCCCTCCCCCCGGATCGGGGGGGAACATGGGAATGTCCGGTTGCAAAATGGAATTACGGTGGTATATTACTGCATAAAAACAATCACGGCGAAAAAAAATGACACGCATTGTTCCCATCGCAATACTGGGATTCTGCATTCTTTCGGCTTTTTGCGGAGCTCATGAAATGAAAATCGTTTGTTTTGGAGACAGTCTCACTTCCTGCGGCGGCGAGGGCGGGCGGTATTCGGATATGCTGCAGAAATCCCTGCCCGACTGCCGGATCATCAACAGCGGCAAAGGCGGAGATACCATCGGCGGCGGGCTGGCCCGTCTGGATACGGCGGTGCTCCGGCATCACGCCCAATACCTGATCCTCGGGCTGGGCGCCAACGATTACTGGCGGCGGGAACGCACGCTCAACGAACTGAAAAAGGATTATGAAACGATCCTTTCCCGCTGTACAAAAGCAGGCATGAAGATCGTGGTCATCAGCTGTTTCGGCAACGAAAAACCGCCCGAAGGCGTGGTCATCGACTTCGACAAACCGGGGATCCCGCCGGAACAGTATGCCGCCGGACTCGCCCTCATCGAGCGGGAACTGGTGAAAAAATACCATGCGGAATATGTTCCGGACATGCAGTGCTTCATCACGCCCAAGGGACGGCGGGACCTCTGGAGCGATTCCAACCACCCCAATGCGGCGGGCAACCGGATCGTGGCGGACACCATCCTCCCGAAACTGCGCAAACTCCTCAAAAAGTAACAGATCCTCTGCGCGGCATCGAAGATGCCTCACGCACAGCCCTTTGCCGGAAACGGCGGGCGGAAAAATCCGAAAAACAGAGTGTATTGCGGGAGAGCGCGGCGGAATATCCTTTTTTTCAGGTTTTCTTGCTTGACTTTTCCTTTTTTTCGAGGTATATTTCCCCTCGCGGACGAAAAAGGATCGTCCGGCCCGGATCCGTGAACATTTCCTCCCCGGGAATCCGCTTCCCGGGACGGATCGAAACGCTTTCTCCGGAAAAAAAACGAAAAGGAACTCACATGACGTACAAAGATGTTGCTTCTTCCGTCTGGAAACAGTACAAAAAACACTCGGACTTCCGCTCCTACTGCACGGTTCTGGCCATGCAGGGAATGGCCCGGCTTTCCAAGCTTGTCGACGACGCGGAAATGAGGAAAGAGATCATCGCCTGCCTGCAGCCCTTCCTCAAGGGAGAGGTCCCGGATGTGATCGGCGCCTACGGCAAAACGGTGTACCGGTTCGGCGGCAATGCGTCGGCGTTTCTGTTCCTGCGGGGCTTCCTCCCGGAAGCAAAGGAGGTCATGCTCCATTCCGCGGAACTTCTCTGCAATACCCAGCCCCGGGACAGGGAAGGCTTGTTCAGCTGGCCGCATCCCGCTAACAAGGGGATGATCTGGATCGATTCCGTGTTCGGAGTGTGTCCCTTCCTGCTGTGGACGGGATTGGCATTGGGCCGGCAGGATTTCATCGACGAAAGCGTCAAGCAGATGCTGGGACACCACAGAAGGCTGTTCGACACCTCCTGCAAACTCTACTGGCAGGCGCGCAACGTATTGGGTGACGACCGTCCGGTGGTCAGCCACTGGAGCCGGGGGAACGGCTGGGGCCTTCTTGCTCTGGCGGAGATGGTGTACGATCTCCCCAAAGACCACAGCGGCTATGGCGGGATCCTTCAGGCCTACCGGGACGTGCTGGAAGGGTGTCTTGCCTGTCAGGATGCGGACGGCATGTGGCATCAGGCGATGGAGACGCCCTCCAGTTATGCGGAAACTTCCGGGACGGGGCTCATCCTGTACGCCATCAGCCGGGGACTGAAAAACGGGGCCATCGCGCCGGAGGATTATGAAAAGTTCCATAAGGCCTATCTGAAAGGGCTCCGGGGCGATCTGCGGTACGTCTCTCTGGACGGATCGGTCTTCCACGCCTCCACAAGCTGTCTTGCCCCGGGTCCGGAACGGCGGGGGACCGCGGAGGATTACGTTTCCCACCCCTGGGCCCTGCACGACGAACACGCCGCAGGCCCCCAGATCATGATGCTCTCCCAGGCGGAGATCCTTGCCAGGCAGGGCAAGATCCCCGAACTGGAAAAGCTTTTCGACGAACAGGAAAGTTGAAGCGCTGCCATGAAGATCCTTCGCGAGATCCAGGTCCCGGGCCTCTGGTGCGTTCACAGTTACTTCATCCGTTCGCCCTACGCTCCGGACGGTTCGGGCCGCCTTCTGCTGGCCGGGGCCGACCTGAACACCCATACAGGCAAAGTGTTCGTGATCGGTCCGGACGGCTCCGTCATGGAAAGTTTCGGGGAAAAAGAGGCGGAATCCAATTTTTACCACACCGGGCTGTGGCAGAGCTGGAGCGCCGACTGCCGCTATGTCTATTACGAAAGCGGCACGCTCCGGGAGCCGTGGATCACCCGCAGGGAACTGGCGACGGGCAAGGAGATCCGGATCGAAGGAGACGCGGAAGGGACTCCGCCCCACGGGGAACCGGCGGTTTCCGGACTGCTGGGGATGCTTTACGCCGCAGGATACGGTTATCTGCGCTACCAGCCGGAGATCGCCCCCATCCCCTTCGAGGAACGGGATTCCCACGGATTGTTCGAATACACCTTCGACCCCCCGAAAAGGAAACTCCGTTTGAGCGTCAATGAAGTTCTCGCCATCCATCCGGAACAGGAATATCTGCGGAAAGAGGACAAAAGACTTGCCGCCTTGAACCGTACTCCGGCGGGCTTGACGCTGATGTGCTACTGCGTCCGCTGGAGCCCGGACGGGAAACGGCTGCTGTTCCATTTCGGCAACCATTGCGTGGTCAAGGAGCGGCAGGAACCGCGGCTCGTCTATATTTTCACCTGCAAACGGGATTTCACGGATCTGCATCTGGCCGTCTCCTGGAAACAGAACGGCAACGGCGCCTACTGGTCCTGGCATCCCGACGGGGAACACCTGACGGGGAACGTCATCGACCCGGCAACCGGAGTCCACTCCGTTGCCATGGTCCGGTACGACGGACAGGATTTCCACAAGATCTGCGACGCCCCGGAGGGAGGCCACCTTTCCCTCTGCCCGGCGGATCCCATGATTTTAGTCACGGACAATACGGACGGCATGG
This sequence comes from Lentisphaeria bacterium, assembly GCA_017613255.1. Lineage (GTDB taxonomy): Bacteria > Verrucomicrobiota > Lentisphaeria > Victivallales > UBA1829 > RGIG5327. The sequence continues at coordinate 2,378 of JAGAEF010000265.1, read as the reverse complement.
TGGATTTCTGGGACCTGCGGAAAAACCGGATGTACGCAAGCGAACATTTCCCCAACACCTGGACCGGAAAGGTGCAGGGGGGCAGGAACCGGACCCGCTGCTGTCATCACCCCGTCTTCACCCACGGCGGGCGTCATGTGCTTTTCAATGCCTTCGACGGCGACTTGTGCCGTCTCATCGAAATCGAAACGCCGGAAAGGGAGCGTTAAGGATGGGTTTTCTCACGAATCTTTTTTACGGAGGGTCGAACATCACCCGTTCCAGCGGGTTCGGCTCGTGGCTGGGCAGGAGACTCGCCCTGCGGCACAAAAACGTCAAAATCGGCAAGGATACCGGGATCTCGCCGGAGGCCATGATCTGCCCCCGGGAGGGGTTCATCGAGATCGGTTCCCAGTGCGCGGTCAATTCCAACGCGGCCATTCAGGGCAACGTCAGGATCGGCGACCGGAGCCGCGTGCAGATGAACACCATGATCGTGGGGTACGGTCCGGCGGGGGATCCTTCCGGACAGGTCACCATCGGAAACGACGTCCTGATCGCGCCCAACTGCATGATCCTTGCGGGCAATCACGGGTTCGCCGATCCGGAGAAACCCATCAATCAGCAGCCCATCGTGCGCAAACCCATCGTCATCGAGGACAATGTGTGGATCGCGGGCCGCTGCAACATCACCGCCGGAGTCACCATAGGGCACGGCAGCGTGATCGGCGCGGGATCGGTGGTCACCAAGGACATCCCCCCCATGAGCGTGGCCGCGGGAGTTCCCGCAAAAGTCATCAGACGAAGGACCAAAGAGTAACACACTCCCTCCCTTCGAAAAAAACGGAAAAACCACAAAGAGGAAAGGAATAAAATCATGAAACCAGCCGTTCTCATCATGGACATCATTTCGGATGCCGACGCAAAGGCGCGCCTTGCAGAGTATGCCGACATCACGGAGATCAAATCCGTCAAGTACGAAGACCTTCTCGCCGCCCTTCCGGGCAAAACGGCCGCCATCGTGCCCTATACCGAACACATGCTGCTGGACCGCAATGCGATCTTTGCGGGCAAGGACTTGAAACTGGTGGGCTCCACCTACGGCGGCGTCCGGCAGAACATCGACACGGCGGCGGCATTCGAGCGGGGACTCACCATCATCCATACGGGCGCTTCCCGGCCCCGGCCCATGGCGGAATACACCCTAGGGCTGATCTTGAGCTCCCTCCTCCAGATCCACAATTACCATCACTACATGAGAAGCGGAGAGGCCTGGCCCCGGGCCAAATATCCCCGCACGAGGATCCTTTTCAACCGGGCGGTGGGGATCATCGGCTACGGCAGGATCGGCAGCGGGATCGCCTCCCTCCTCAAGGCGTTCACTTCGGATATTTCCGTCTGCTCCCGGCACCTCAGCGAGTCGGATGCCGCCGCGCAGGGCTTGAAAAAACGGGATCTCATTGACCTTTGCGCCAACTGCGAGATCATCATTCTTGCCGGAGGCTACACCCCGGAAACGGCCAAAATGATCGGGAAAGAGCAGTTCGCCGCCATGAAGGACAAGACTTTGTTCGTGAATATCGCCCGGGGCGGCATGGTGGATCAGCAGGCCATGATCGAGGCGGTGAACGCCCGGGAAATTTATCTTGCCCTGGACGTTTTCGAAAAGGAGCCGCTGGAAGCGGACAGTCCCCTCCGCAGCAACGACCGCGTTCTGCTGACCCCTCACCGGGCCAACAATTCCATCGAATTCGAACAGCGCTGGCAGTGTCTTGCAGACGAGCTCATCACGTTCTTCAAGGGCGGGACACCGGAATCGGCCCTGACCCCGGAACGCGCCGGAGTCATGAGCGCTTCCTGACGCTCTCCGGAAACGGAGGAAAAAGAATCACACGCTCAAGGCGTGCCATGAGGAAGTCACGCCCTTGGGCAGGATTGGTCAGACGTGTCAGACTGGTCAGACTGGTCAGACTGGTCAGACTGGTCAGACTGGTCCGTCAATCGCGGAAAGACGGTCATGATTTTCCTTTTTTCCGGATTTCAGTCCGGATCCTGTACAGGCGCTCCGTAAATCCGCCTTCCTGTTCGAAATCAGCCGCCAAACGTGCGATTTGACGCCCCAAAAGGTATGTCTCCTGGTTGATCAGACACAGCATCACATTCCCGGCGACTTCGGCTTTGCGCACGGCGTGAGACTTGTCGGATCTGCCGGACGAAAGGGGAAGCCCCAGCGCCGGATCGGCCACAAGGGCCGCCATAAGCTGCCGAAGCTGATCCAAAGTTTCGGGCCGGGCACGGCGCACAGCCTGGGCGGCGGGACTTTCCGCCGACCATTCCGGAAGACCGCGCTGCCGAAGGAATGCCTGGTAATCGGCAAGCAGTTCTTCCTGGCTTGCCTT
>JAGAEF010000264.1 GCA_017613255.1 Lentisphaeria bacterium | reverse complement strand
GGGGTGCTCCGCTCATGACGAGAATGGAGTTGGCCCCCATGCCCTCGATGGAGCTTTTTATGGCGGTGGCCGAGCCGTTGCCGATCTCCATCATGGTGATGACCGCGGCGATTCCTATGACGATCCCCAGAGCCGTGAGAAGCGCTCTCGTGGGGTTTCTCCGCAACGCCTTCACCGCAACGCCCAAAGTCTTCCACAACGTCATTTCCGTACCTCCTTTTCTTCCGCTCCGGAACGGTCCAGACCGGCGCAGCCGGAGATGGCTCCTTCCGAAGTGAACGCGCCGGAAACGATGCTCCCGTCATGGATCCGGATGGTTCTTTTTGCGCAGGAAGCCACCTCCGTGGAGTGGGTGACCAGAATAATGGTGATCCCCTCGTTGTTGAGTTCCTCGAAAAGGTTCATCACGTCCACGCTTGTCCGGGAATCCAGATTTCCCGTGGGCTCGTCGGCGAAAAGCACGGGAGGGTGATTCACCAGCGCCCGGGCGATGGCCACGCGCTGCTGCTGGCCGCCGGAAAGCTGGGAGGGGGCGTGATCCATGCGGTCGGCCAGCCCCATGCGCTCCAGCATCTCCTTGCCCCGCTTGACCACTTCCGCGTTGGAAAGCCCCCCCGCCGTGTAATAGAGGGGCATGATGACGTTTTCCAATGCGCTGGTGCGGGGGAGCAGATTGAAGCTCTGAAAGACGAAGCCGATCTTTTTGTTGCGGATCTTGGCCCGCTTGTCCCCGGAGACGCTTCCCACTTCCTCCCCGTCCAGAAAATACTCCCCGGAGGTGGGACGGTCCAGACACCCCAGAATGTTCATGAGCGTGCTTTTTCCCGAACCGGAAGCGCCCATAAGCGCCACATATTCGCCTCTCTCCACGGTCATGGTGATCTTTTTGAGGACAGGCACTTCCAGTTCCCCGCCCAGAAAGTAAGTCTTGTCCACCTCCCGCAGGTCGATGAGGGGGCATTCCTTTCCCCGGGTATTCTTTTTCTCATCCATATCTTCCTCCCGGATCTTCCGCTTTCAGCGGGCAGGGGTGGCTTTTTTGTTGGCGTTGCGCTGTCTTCTCTGGGGCGGAGTGGGCATGAAGGGGCTCTTGTTCGCTCCGGTGCGGGGGGCGGCGGCAGCCTTGGAAGAAAGGATCTGGGCTCCCGTAATGACCTCGTCGCCCTCCTTCACGTCCCCGGAGAGGATCTCCGTGGTGAATCCGTCGGAAAGTCCGGTGGTCACCTGCACGGGCACGCTTCTGCCGCCCCGCAGGATCCAGAGGAGCCGTTTGCCCTTTTCCACGGCGGGCCTTGTCATATCCGGCGGCGTGAAACGCAAGGCGGTATTGGCCACGGAAAGCACGTTCCTGCGCTGGGCGAGGATGAACTTCACGTTGGCGGTAAGGTAGGGAAGAAGCGTCCCGTCGGAGTTGTCGGTCCCCACTTCCACCACATAGGTGACCACGTTCTGGGACATGGTGGCGTTGAGCCGGATCTTCTGTACTTTGCCCTTGAACTGTCTGCCCTGGAAGGCGTCCACGCTGAAGAGCACATCCTGTCCCACCCTGATGCTGCCCACGTCCGCCTCGTTGACGGAGACCCAGACTTCCATTTTTTTCAGGTCCTTGGCAATGAGGAAGAGGCTGGGGGCGCTCATGCTGGAGACCACGGTCTGTCCCACGCTTACCCTCCGGTCGATGATGACCCCGTCCACGGGGGATTTGATGACGCAGTAGTCCAGATTGCGCTTGGCATAGCTCTGGGCCGCGTTTGCGCTGGCAAGCTGCGCTTCGGAAACGGCGATCTGCGCTTCGGCAACGGCAAGGGAGGCCTGCGCCGTTTCGAAGTCCGCCTTGGCGCTGTCATAGGCGCTCTGGGCGATGGCCCGGGCGGGCCCCAGCGTCTGCGCCCGGTCCCAGTTGAGTTTGGCCAGGTTCAGTCTCGCCTTGCTCTGCAGGACGCTGGCCTTGGCGCTGGTGATGGCCGCTTTCGCCTGAAGCTGCTGGGCTTCGGCGCTTTTCAGGTTGGAAAGATAGAGGGAATCGTCGATGTTGGCCAGCACCGTGCCCGCCTTCACCCTCGAACCGTAATTGACTTCCCGTCCGTCCGCATCCGTGCCGAATTTGGCGATCATGCCCTGCACCTGGGCGCCCACATTGACCAGCTCCTCCGGCTCCACCGTCCCTGTGGCGCTTATGGAACGCATGATGTCGCTTTTCGCCGCCTTTTCGGTGACCAGCACGACCTTTTCGTCGGTGTTGGCATATTTGCGGTAGCCCCAGTAGGCCGCGCCCAGAATGACGAGAAAGACCAGAATGACCAAAGAGCTTTTCAGAAAACTTTTCATTTTTTTACTGCCTCCTGTTGTTTCTGTTCATGACATATAACGCAAAAAAAGGATGAAATATTGTCCGGGAAAGCCCTTTTTTTTCGAAAGGAGCGGAACGATTTTCCGTTCCGGCTCCTTCTGCGGGTTCTTCAGAGATCCAGCCCCGTTGCCGGATCCTTTCCCATGACGATATTCATGCACTCCACCGCCGCGCCGGAAGCGCCCTTGCCCAGATTGTCGTACCGGGCGATGAGCAGCATTCTCTCTTCGTTTCCTTCCACGGTGATCTGCATGGAGTCCTTGTTTTTGAGGGTATTGGCGGACATGAGCCCGTTTTCGGAAATATTTTCCCCGTACTGGACGATCTTTCCGCAATAAAGTTCCCTGTAGACCTTCCGCACATCCTCCATGGAGGCCCCGGGACGAAGCTGTTCCCGGAAAAGCGGAACGGTCACCATCATTCCGCTGTAGAATCCCGCCACGATGGGGCAGAAGATCGGGGATACGGCCAGATCGGTGATGGCCTTCATCTCCTTGAGGTGCTTGTGCTGCTGGGTGAGACCGTACTGCCGGGGAGCGTTGAAGGTGTCGGGCCTTGCGGGATCCTCGTATTCGGCGATCATCTTTTTGCCGCCGCCGCTGTAGCCGGTGATGCTGTGGCAGGTGAGCAGCGCGTCCCGGGAAACAAGCCCCCTTTCCACAAGGGGTTTCACCAGCGCAATGAAGCCGCTGGCGTGACAGCCGGGAACGGCGATGCGTTTGGAGGAGGAGACTCTTTGGAAAAATGCAGGGGAAAGTTCCGGGAACCCGTAGGTCCAGTCCGGAAGCGTTCTGTGGGCCGTGGAGGTATCCAGCAGGACCACACGGTCGTTTTCGATCATGGAGACCGCTTCTCTGGAAGCGTCGTCGGGGAGACAGAGGAAGGCAATGTCGCAGGAATTGAGCATTTCCCTGCGTCTGGAAGGATTTTTCCTGTCCTCTTCGGAGAGGGTGAGCAAGCTTACGTCGTCCCGGCTCTGAAGCCGGTCGAAGATCCGAAGCCCGGTGGTGCCGGCCTTCCCGTCGATGAATACTTTTGTTGTCATTTTTTCCCTTTTCTTTCGGAAGTTGTTTCCGCAGCAGGAGACTTCGACCCTGCCGCAGACCGATAATATACTCTCCTTTTCCCGTAAATCAAATAAAAAAGCCCCGTTTCCGGGGCTTTCGGGGGAAATTCCTCCCGGGGAAAGGGCTTTTCTCCGGAGAGGAGGAGAAAAAGCGCTTATTTCTTCTTTTTCCCGTACTTTTCCACGATTCTGGAAAGGAAGGTGATCCCTTTGCGGATGTCGATGGCCTGCTGGGGACCGCTGATCTCCCGCTCGATGATGAGTTCGCCCTGAAAATCCAGATCATAGAGTTTTTTGATGACCTTGTCGAAGTCCACCACGCCCTCTCCCAGCGCTCTCTGCTGGCCCAGGACTTTGGAGTTGGCGGGGAAGACCCCGTCCTTCACATGCAGGTTCCTCACATAGGGGCCCACCACTTCCAGCGCGTCCACAGGGTTTCCCCGTCCGTAGAGAATGAGGTTTGCCGTATCCAGATTCACGCCCAGATTGGGCATGGCAAGATCTTCGATGGTGCGCAGGAGCGTGAGCGGCGTCTCCTGCCCCGACTCGAACCAGAAACCGATGCCGCGCTCCCGGCAATGGAGCGCGACGTCCCTGATGGCCGCCACCGTTTCGCCGTACAGGGGATCCATGGGGTTCTCCGGAATGAAGCCGCAGTGGGTGATGAGCGCCGGCGCGCCGATCATGGCAGCGAAATCCGCGCCCCGCTTCAATTCGTCGACGCGGCGGGCCCGCTGGTCCCGGGGCACGATCCCGCAGGTGTCGGGACCGCCGTAGGAATTCCAGACGATCTTCCCCGTGTACCCGGCCCAGAAGGCCGCCAGCCGGACGCCGGAAGCGGCGAGGTCATGCTTCACTTTCTCCGCCGTCGCCGCATTCAGATTGTCCATGTCCCAGTTCTGGAGCTGGGCCGTTTTCAATCCGTAGTCGCGGATCGCGGCAAAGGGATCTTCGCCCTTCCTCAACATGGCGAGCACGCCGATCTCCATCGTTTTCATCCTGAAAAAACCTTTATGTGAACGTAAATTGACGAATCACTTTTCCCTTCTCCGTCACGGCAGCAAGTGACCGATCTCTTCGGCGATCCGCGTGCAGCACAAAACCGTGCCGCGGGCGTCTTCCCCCGAACAGATATCCGTTCGGTCGCCGGTCCTC
>JAGAEF010000263.1 GCA_017613255.1 Lentisphaeria bacterium | reverse complement strand
GGGACGGGGCGGCGCATCTCTGGACGCCGCAGTCGCTGGCGGCCTTCCGGCAGGCGGTGCAGAGAGGGGACTACGCCAAGTTTCAGGAATACAGCCGGATGATCGACGACCAGTCCCGGCATCTGTGCACACTGCGGGGCCTCTTCCGCTTCAAGGAGGCGGAGAGCATTCCCATCGAGGAGGTGGAGAGCGTCGAGAGCATCCTGAAGCACTTTGTTTCGGGCGCGATGAGCCTCGGCAGTCTCAGCCCGGAGGCCCACAACGCCATCGCTCTGGCCATGAACCGGTGCGGGGCGATGAGCAACTGCGGGGAGGGGGGCGAAAACTTCGAACGCTTCGGCACCGAATACAACAGCGCCATCAAGCAGGTGGCCAGCGGCCGCTTCGGCGTGACCATCGATTATCTCGGAAACGCCAGAGACATCCAGATCAAAATGGCCCAGGGGGCGAAGCCCGGCGAGGGCGGCCAGCTCCCCGGCCACAAGGTCAACGACTTCGTGGCCCGAATCCGCCACGCCATGCCGGGGGTGACCCTGATTTCGCCGCCTCCCCACCACGACATCTACTCCATCGAGGATCTGGCCCAGCTGATCTACGATCTGCGCAACGCCAATCCGGAGGCGCGGATCTCGGTGAAACTGGTTTCCGAACCCGGAGTGGGGACGGTGGCGGCGGGCGTCGCCAAGGCCAAGGCCGACGTGGTGCTCATCTCCGGTCACGACGGCGGCACCGGGGCTTCGCCGCTCACCAGCATCAAGTACGCCGGACTGCCCTGGGAACTGGGCATCGCCGAGGCCCAGCAGACGCTGGTCCTGAACGGCCTGCGGGAAAATATCAAAATTCAGGTGGACGGCCAGCTCAAGACCGGACGGGACGTGGTGATCGGGGCGCTGCTGGGCGCGGAGGAATTCGGATTTGCCACGACCATCCTGGTCTGCCTCGGCTGCGTGATGATGCGCCAGTGCCACAGCAACACCTGTCCCATGGGCGTCGCCACCCAGGACCCGGAACTCCGCAAGCACTTCGCGGGCAAGCCGGAGTACATCATCAACTTCCTGCGCTTCATCGCATCCGAGGTCCGGGAACATCTGGCCCGGCTGGGGTTCCATTCTCTGGAGGAGGCCTGCGGCCGGAGCGACATGCTGGAGACCGATGAGGCGATCGAATTTTTCAAGACCCGCCGTCTGGACTTCAGCGCGCTGCTGCGCCCGGCGCAGGGCGCGGGGGTGCGCTTCAATCCCGCCCGGGGCCGGACGGAACTGGAGAATTTCGACCGCCGGGAACTGCTGAACCGGCTGAAGCTCGACGGGCATCCCGAAACCCTCTCCCTGAAGATCGCCAACGCCGACCGCACCGTGGGGACCGAGCTCTCCGGCGTCATCGTGAAGCGTTTCGGAGCGGCGGGCCTGCCGGAGGACACGGTCCGAATCCGCCTGGAGGGCGTCGCCGGACAGAGTCTGGGCGCGTTTCTGGCCCCGGGGGTGACCCTGGAACTCACCGGCGAAGCCAACGACTATGTCGGCAAGGGTCTCTCCGGCGGCAAGATCGTCATCCGCAAGCCTCCCGAGGCCGATTATCCGGCGGAGGCGAACGTCATCGCCGGCAACGTCATCGGTTACGGCGGCACCTCCGGCAGCATCTACCTTAACGGCATCGCCGGGGAGCGCTTCGCCATCCGCAACAGCGGCATGACCCTGGTGGCCGAGGGGATCGGCGACCACGGCTGCGAATACATGACCGGCGGCCGGGTGGTGGTGCTCGGCCACGTGGGCGTGAATTTCGCCGCGGGCATGACCGGAGGTCTGGCCTACGTTTACGACGAAAAGGGCCATTTCGACCTCTCCTGCAATCCGGACGGGGTCGATCTGGAGAGCATCGCTCCGGGGAGCGAGGCCGAGGAGGAATTGAAAACGCTGATCGAAGCGCACCGCCGGGAAACCGGCAGCGTCAAGGCCGCCGCCATGCTGGCCGACTGGGAACAGTACCGTGCGAAGTTCGTAAGGATATTCCCGGTGGAATACCGCAACGCGCTCAAAGCCAAAGGAGCCTGCTGAAATGCAAGAGAGAATTCATCAGATTTACCGTCCCGCGGAGGAGCGCAGGCAGGATTATCAGGAAGTGGAGCGGCGCTTCTCCGAAAACGAGATCCGCCAGCAGATGCTCCGCTGTCACAACTGCGGCATCCCTTTCTGTCACGGCGCCGGCTGTCCGCTCTTTAATCAGATCCCGGACTTCAACGCCGCCGCCGCGGCGGGGGACTGGAAAGGCGCCTATGCCATCCTCGCCCAGACCAGCTGTTTCCCCGAATTCACCTGCCGGATCTGCCCCGCCCTCTGCGAAGGGGCCTGCTGCTGCGGCATCGACGGGGAGCCCGTGATGGTGCGGCAGTGCGAAAAACTCATCATCGAAAAAGCCTTTGCGGAAAATCTCGTACTTCCCGCTACCCCGGAAAGGCGCAACGGAAAAAGGATCGCCGTCATCGGCAGCGGCCCTTCCGGACTTTTCGCCGCGGAAAAACTCAACCGCGCAGGGTTCACGGTAACGGTCTTCGAGGCCAACAAGCTTGCCGGCGGACTTCTCCGCTACGGGATCCCCGATTTCAAACTGGAGAAACGCGTGCTGGACAGAAGACTTGCCCTCATGAAGCAGGAAGGGATCCTTTTCCGCACCGATACACGCATAGGAAAAGACATTTCCGGAGAGTATCTCCTGCGCAATTTCGATGCCCTCGTGCTGGCCATAGGCACGCAGAAGCCCAGGGATCTGCCCATTCCGGGCCGTGAGCTTGCCGGGATCCATTTCGCCCTTGAATTTCTGCAGGGGCAGAACCGGGTCAACAGCGGGGAGCTTTCCGCTCTCCCCGTCTCCGCGGAGGGCAAAAACGTCCTCATCATCGGCGGGGGCGACACGGGAAGCGACTGCGCCGGGACCGCCATCCGGCAGGGAGCAAAAAGCGTCCGGCAGATCGAGATCATGCCCCGGCCCCCGGAAAAGCGCTCTTCTTCCACCCCGTGGCCCGCGTGGCCGTGGATGCTGCGCACAAGCTCCAGCCATCTGGAGGGGTGTATCCGGCAATGGGATCTTGCCAGCGACCGCTTCATCGGGCGGAACGGACACGTGGCGGCCGTGGAGGTGCACGGCGTCCAATGGGAGTATTCCCCCGACGGAAAGCCCCTCAAGTTCACCGCAAAGGAGAACTCCTCCGCCATTCTGGAAACCGATCTTGTCCTGCTGGCCATGGGGTTCGTGGGCAATCCCGCCGAAGGGCTTCTCGCGGAACTCGAACTCCCGCTCTCCCCCCGGAACACCGTTTCGGACGATCCGGCAAGAAGGATCTATGTGGCGGGAGACTGCGGAAGCGGAGCCTCCCTTGTGGTGCGGGCCATGGCCTCCGGAGGAAAAACGGCGGAAAGGATCATAGCGGATCTGGAAAAAACTTCCCGGTGATTTTCCCGGGAAAGCGGCAAAGAAAAGAAAAAAAAACGCCCTCCCCTCTTTCCTTTCCTCCCCCCTGCGGGGAGTTCCGGACCGGAAATGGGGAAAGGGGGGTTTGTGCCCGTTTTTCCGAAAAAAAACCTTTTTTCTCTTGATAAGTATCCCCCCCGCGTGTATATTACTCCCCATGAAGACACAAGTTCATCCGCAGATTCTGGTGATCCAGAAGATCAGTGCGGCGCTGATCCACGGACGCGACATCGAGACCATGCTGGAAAAGGTATTGGAGATCATCGACAGCGAAATGGGAATGCGCCGCGGCACGTTTTCGCTCCGTTACGGAAATACTCTCCAGATCGAAGCCTCCCACGGACTCACCGAAGCGGAGAAGAAAAAGGGTTGTTACTCCCTGGGGGAAGGGATCATCGGACACGTGGCGGAAACCGGACGCAGTCATGTGATCCCCGATTTGAGCAAGGACCCCCGTTTCCTCAACCGGACGGGCAAACACCAGTACGACGGCCCCGCCGCCTTCATCTGCGTGCCCCTCTTCCATCATGAAGAACTCATCGGCACCCTTTCCGTGGACCGGCCCATCACGGAGGAAACCAATCTGGAAAGCGATGTAGCCTTTCTGGAGATCCTTGCGGGGATCACGGCGGACTCCGCTTCCGAGTGTCTGCTTCTGCACCGGGAAAAGGAGAGCCTTCTGGACGAAAACCGGAGACTGCGCAACATGCTCCAGAAGGCCCCCGGCAAGCTCATAGGCAACTGCCGGGAGATGCAGCAGGTCTATACGGAGCTGCGGCAGGTGGCGCCCACCGACGCCACCGTGCTGATCCGGGGAGAAAGCGGAACGGGCAAGGAACTGCTTGCCCACGCCATCGTGGAACTTTCCCCCCGCAAAAACAAGCCGTTCATCACCCTCAACTGCGCCGCCATGCCGGAAAATCTGGTGGAAAGCGAACTTTTCGGTCATGAAAAAGGCGCTTTCACCGGAGCGGTCTCCCGCCGGATCGGGCGGGCGGAAGCCGCGGACGGGGGAACCCTTTTCCTGGACGAGATCGGGGACCTGACCATGCAGACGCAGGTAAAACTTCTCCGTTTCCTTCAGGAAAGAACCTTTTCAAGGGTGGGAAGCAACGAGGAGCTCCACTCCGACGTGCGTTTTCTGGCCGCCACCAGCCGGAATCTGGAAGAGCTCATGGCCAAAAAACTTTTCCGGGAGGATCTGTTCTACCGTCTGAACATCTTTCCCATCCTTCTGCCGCCGCTTCACAAACGCTCCAGCGACATCCTTCTGCTTGCGGAACACTTCATCGAAATGCTCAATGTGAAATACAACAAAAAGATCACCAAGATCTCGCCCGCGGCCACGGATCTTCTCATGAACTACCGCTGGCCCGGCAACGTGCGGGAGCTGGAAAACTGCATGGAAAGGGCCGTGCTCACCGCCGCGGACAACTGCATCCACAGCCGGGATCTCCCCCTCTCCCTTCAGGCTCCTTCCGGAGAAAAAAATCCCTCTCCGGCAAAAGGCACGCTGGAGGAGAAACTGGCCTGCTGCGAAAGAGAATTCCTTACGGAAGCCATCGAACGGAACAAAGGAAACCTTTCCGCCGCCGGCAGGGAACTGGGGCTTTCCCCCAGAATGATGAACTACCGCATGAAGAAGCTGGGGCTTACCGGAAAAGAGTAGGCGGAGCGCCTTTCCCGCAAAAAAAGAAGAGGGACGCCTTTCTCCGGCAGTCCGGCAGCCGGGAAAAACGCGTCCCTCTTTTTTGGAGGACTTACTTCACGGAAACAGCGAAGTGCAGAAAGTCCCGCTCCTCCTCCAGTTCGTTGAGGAATTCCAGTTGTTTCGTCCCCTCGTCCCGCTCCAGTTCCGCCACGATGAAGGAGTAGAAGGGCTCCCCTTTGCTTGTGGAGTAGATCCGCAAAGCGTGCTCGCCCTTCCCCAGGATCTTGGAAAGATCCAGCTTTGCGGAGGGAGACCCGGGATGCACCTTCTCGGAAAGGGGCGGAACGGTCCGGGAAAGCCCCTTCCGGGAGATGTAGCCAAACGTCTTCACCTTTCCGTCCTTGCCCACTTCCTGCAAGGCGAAGGCAAGGTCGTAAAGATCGTCCAGAAGGCTCTTTTCGTGACTGATGATCCGGGGAGGAATGAAGATGGTGAGAAGATTCTTTTTGGAGGGCTTGCCCGGAAGCCGGAAGGCGCGCTGTTTTTCGACGAAGGCAAGATACTCTTTCCCGTCCTTGCCCAGTTCGTATTCCGGCCGGGGATATTTTTTCAGGACCTTTTCCGCCGTGGCCTTGTCCAGAGCCGCCAGACACCCGACCACCTCATAGGGGGCAAGTTTCTTTACTTCGGAAGGCTTCTTCTGCCCGGGAACGGCAAAGAATTTGAATTTGCTGAATTTGCCCGCCAGCTTAAAGGAAGCCTTCACGCCGGTCTCCTTGCCGGAACAGTTGGCAAGCGTCATGACGCCGTATTTCCCTCCGGGGGCAAGAATGAAGGTGTGGGCGGTATCTTCGGGATCCCCGTCGGGGAAAATTCCCCGGCAGTTGTAGTCCGTATAATACTCCAGACCGCTCTTTTCCCCGCGTCCCAGCAGACTCCAGAGGTACAGGAGCTCCCGGAAGGCCCCGTCCCGGATCCCCGGAACGGGCGGATGCCGCAGGGAGGAGGAGACCGACTGCCTGCCCACAGGCTGATGGGGCGGCTGGGCCGTGGCGGCAAGGAAGGGCGTCATCTTTTCCGTGCTGTATTCCGGGAAGGCGGCGGTCCACATGGAGCCGGGCCCCACCGCGGCCATGCTGAAATACTCGTGCTCCCTTCTTCCCCGGATCATGATGCCCCGCTCGCCCTCGCCGGAAACGTATCCGTCGAAGAAGAGGGAGGCAAGTCCGGAGTAGCGGGGCCCCGTGTGGCTGTAGAAGACCCCGTTCTTCCCCACCCGCTCCCGCAGGGCGCGCATGACAAGATAGTACTGCCGGAAGGCGATCCTGCCGCCGGGGAAGTTTTCGTCCGGCGCGTAGGCGTGACCGAAGGGGCCTCCGTAGTCCATGTAAAGCCCGTCGAAGTTCCGGATCATCCTTGCAGCGAACCAGCTGCAGGCGTCCTCCCGGGAGGAGATCTCGTTGCCCCGCATGTAGGGGGCGACCCGGAGCCCGTACTTGTGGGCAAGGCGCACGCCGTGGCGGAACTTTTCCTCGTCGTAGGGGGTGCCGCCGTTCTGGGTGTCGAATCTCCAGCAGTCGTGGAGCATCAGGATCTTCGCCCCGGATTCCGCATAGGCGCGGATCTGGTCGTCCGTGGGGAAGCGGTCCACGTTGTCGATGTAATGGATGATCCCCATGGGGGGAAGATTGCGCTTCACCTGTGCGGGCCGAAGAAGCATCACGAAGCGGTTTCTCCAGTGCAGGACGGGGAAGGATCTCCCCCCGGCGGGGGTCTTCTGGAAATTCCACTCCACAAGAGCCCCCTCCGGCGTGTTCGTGACGGAGGAGGCCGTATCGTCCAGAGATCTGTTGAACAGGGAATTGTTCCCTTCCATCAGAAATTCCGCATAGAAGGAGGGCCCTTTCTTCCGCATGGCGTTGAAGCTGGCCTGGGCGAAGATCTTGCCCTCATAGGAGCGGGAGGCCTCCCGGGGGAGGAACCGTTCCGGAGGAGCGGCCTGAATGATGGTGGCATCCACCTTCTTGGGGTGCAGACACACCTGCCACTTCACGTCGTCGAACTCTTTGAGACTCAGGGGAATGGAAAGCTTGAAGTCATGGAGGACCGCCAGATCCAGAGAGGCGTTGAATATGTAGAGATCGCAGAACACCGCTCCGTCGGGATAGAACTCCCACTTGAGGGAGAGATAGAATTTTCCCAGCTCCTCCCCTTTTTCGTCCTTCCAGAGGATCCGGGGGAATTCCACGATCTTTGCGCCGTTGGCGGCAAGACGGTTGACGGGGCTTTTTCCGTCACAGACGGGACGGAAAATCTTTTTCCCGCTTTTCACGGAAAACGGGGAACTTGTCAGCTTCCACGCGTCGAACTTTCTTCCGTCGGACTCCACCACGGCCGCTTTCGAGGGGAAGCCCCCCGTGCAGGGGGAAAAGGTGTACTCGGCGGTGGCCGTCTTCAAAACGAATTCTTTCATGAGTTCTTCCTTTCTCTTGCGAAGGGTACATTTTCGGAAAGGGTCTGCCGGTAGGCGGCAAGCGTATTGTCTCTCAAATTTTCCAGCTGCCGCACCTTCCAGTGGAGATGCCAGGCGCCGCCCTGATAATCCATGCGGGGCTCCCAGCCCAGAATGGAATCATTTTCCGCCACGGGGATCACCTCCCGCACGTTGGCAAGCTCTTTTTCCACGATCTCCAGCATTTCGTCCATCATGGCGTTGGCTTTGTCGAAATCCGGTTCGATCTCCAGGCGCCTGTTGAGAATGAACCATTTCTTGTTGTGCAGCGTACTGCGGAGCATGGCCCGGAAGAACATTCCCACGCCCAGGATCTTTTCCGCCGTCTCCTTCCGGCAGGCGGGCGCCTTTTCCACGGCAAGCTTCATGAGCTCCGCTCCCTTGTCCCACGCGGGAAGAACGATATTTTCCAGCGCCTTGATGTCCTCGTGCATCATCCGCCCGCAGGCGGTGCCGCCGAAGACCATTTCCGGGAAATAGGCGGGGTGCATAAGGGAGGATCCGCAGACGCTCTGGGGCGTGGATGGATACTTCATATCCTGTTCCGTAAAGGGATAGAGATAGGGGAGGAACACGAAAGGATACGCCGCCCCCACGCGCATGGTGGCGCACTGGTCGCCGAAGCTGGGGGCGTAGTGATTCATGCTTTCGCTCCAGAGATCCCACGCCTCCACGGCAAGGGGACCGCCCTCCTCGCCGAAATCCCTTGCGGCGATGCGGGAAAGGATCTCCTTCATATCCGTTTCCGGCGACCAGAAGGACCACTTGCTGCACTCGGAAATGACGGAGGGATACCAGCCGAAATGGTGGGAATCCATGAGGCCGGAAAGCCCATACTTTTTCCTTGCCTCGTGCATCCTGTCGTACCGGCGGATCCACTGCTGGGGAACAGGGATATAGGGCACGATCCCCGCGTCCCAGGTGCGGCCGCCCGTATTGGTCATGGAGTAGAGAGTAAGCCCGATCTCCTTTGCCGCCTCCGCCTCGCAGGTGAACATCCTGCTGGGGCCGGGGAAGGTGATGGAGTAATCCGGCTGCATGACCATGTGATGGGGGAATTTCCTCTGTTCGTACATTT
>JAGAEF010000030.1 GCA_017613255.1 Lentisphaeria bacterium | reverse complement strand
GTTCGGCTCCATGGTGGCGTTCCAGTGGGGCGCCCTGCGCCTTGCCGCGGAAAACGGAGGGATCGCCATGCAGACCCATGCGGGAGAAAAGCGCAACATCCTTTTCAAGGCGGAGACCAAGGGCGGGATCTTCGACAAGGGAGAGTGGGTGCACGTCGCCCTTGTCTGGAAGGTGGGAGAAGGCATATTACTGTACATCGACGGGGAGAAGAAGGCGGAGAGAAAGACCAGCATTTCCACCAAGGCCGCTCCGGAAAAGATCGCCCCGCCCGCCTGTCCCGTGACGGAAGGCTTCCTTATCGGCTCCTTGCGCAACTTTTTCCCCTTCCACGGGGAGATCGCCCGGGTGAGATTCTACAACAAGGCCCTTACGCCTGAAGAACTTACGCAGGAGGAAAAGGATTATGTAAAGATCCTTCTTCTGGAAATGAAAAAGGATCTTTCCTCCGTAAAGGGAAGCGAAGCGCTTGTGAAAAGGATCGATAAGGAGATCGAAAATCCCGCTCTTCCCGCCCTGCTTTTCATCACGGCGGAAAAGAGCCGTCTGGTCAGCTTCGAGGACGTTAAAAAAAAAGTGAAGAGTGCCGGTGACGGCTCCCTTGCCTACGCGGTCGTGGACCCCATGGGGCCGGTGGTCTACTACCGGAATACGGAGTTCCCTCAGGAGGGGCTCAACGGGAAACTGCTCATCGCGGCGGCGCAGAACGAATACGAACCCGCCTCCTTTCTCGTAAACCCCCTGCGGGACATCAAAGAGTTCCTGCCCGTGGTGGAGGAACTTAAAGACCGCTCCGGCAACGTGATCGCCCCGGAAGCGCTGGATATCCGCCTCGTCAAGCAGATCATCGGCAAGGACCGCCTTCTCTCCCCGGACGTGCTCCTCCACGACGACAAAATGCTCAAAGTGGATGTGGAGAACCGGAAGATGTCCATCCGCTGCTCCTTCCCGGAGGGGGAAAAGTACATCGATGTGACCCCGGAAAAACTGGTGAAGAGTGTCCGGGCCACGGCGGACAAATACCCTGTGCACGACAGCAGGACCCTGCAGAAACTGGATCTTGCGGCAGGCGTGAAGGTGCAGTTCTGGGTCACCCTCAGGACCCATGAAAAAATGGCCCCCGGTCTGTACGAGGGCAAAATCGCCCTTACGGGGGAAGGGAAAACGCTTGTCCGCATCCCCGTGAAGATCCGCATTTTTCCCTTCACCTTGCCGGAGCCCGCCGTCAATTACGATCTTTCCAGAGAGTTTTCCGTTGCCACATACTTTTTCGACCACGAAATGAGCGGCGCCAAAGAGGTGAAAACAGGCTCTCTCAACCACACGCACCCCCTCAACGAACAGCAGCTGAAAGCGTATCTCATCAATCTGCGGGAACACGGAGTAAAACACCCCACCATCATCATGGGCAACTATTTCCCCGGCTGGAATCCCTGGAAGACGAATGGGAGACAGTTCGCCCCCCGGGCCACCAACGGCGACAAGACCAGAATGGAGTGGATGAAGGAGCGGATCAGGATCCTCAAGGAGTGCGGATTCGCCCTCGACCCCCTCTACCTGCATACCGGAGGAAATGTGGGCTTCCGGGAGTTCTACAAGCGCGCCGAACACAAAAAATATCTGGAAAGCTTCATCCGGGAGGGCAACGCCTTCTACAAGGAGGTCCTGGGGCACAGCAACATCTATCACTACGGGCTGGACGAGGCGGAAGGGGAGAGGCTTCTGGCCGAATACGAAGTGTGGGAGGATATGCGGGCGCTGGGGGCGAAGATCTACACCACCATCAAAAAAGCCAATACCCCCCTTGTGGTCGGAAGGATCGACGTGGCCATTGCGGTGCATCAGCCGGAAAAGGCGACCTCCAAACTCATGCACGACAAGGGCGGAAGACTCTGGGTATATGCCCAGCCGTGGGCGGGACAGCCTGCCGCCTTCCCCCAGCGGAAGGGATACGGCTATGGGGTCTATTTTGCCGACTATGACGGCGTATGCAGCTACAGCTACAACCACTGGAGCTGGGAAAATCTCCCCTGGAACATGCACGTGGGGCGGAAACTCACCTATGTGATGCCCACGGCGGACGGAGTGCTGGATACTCCCGGCTGGGAGGGCCACCGGGAGGGGACCGACGACGTGCGCTACGCCACCAAACTGCGTCAGGAGATCGTCAAGGCCAAGGCGGGGTCCGATGAAAAGAAGAAGGCCAGGGCACTGGAGGCGGAACGGTTCCTGGATACCGTGGACATCGATTCTCAGGAATTCGATCCCGCCTGGGTAAGGTATCACGTCATCGACTTCATTCTGGATCTGATCTGACAGGAAAACACAGGAGAAACACCATGAAAAACAGCAGCTGGAGAATCGTAATATTTGCATGGATCCTCTTGGCGGGATCTTTCCTTTGCGGCGCGCCGAAAACGTGTCCGGTAAAATATCAGGAGCTCTATCCGGTTCTGGACGGAAAGATCCAGGGCGATCCGGCATGGGAGAAGGTCCCGTGGCAGGAGGGCTTTTTCCTTCACCGCAGGGAAAGCTCTCCCAAGTTCGGTACAAAGTTCAAGGCTCTCTACACCAAAGACGCCTTTTACGTTGCCGCGGAGTGCTATGAAGAGGATGTGAGCAAACTCAAGAAGGTCTACAACTTCAATGAGTTCTGGGTCTACGACACCCTGGAGCTCTTTCTGGAGACCAATCCCGGAGAGGTGGTGCAGTTCATTTCCAATTACGAAAGCATGACCTATGAGACCATCCCCGGATCACTGGCCAAGCGCGTCTCCTTCCGCACCGGCTGGAAGGCGGCGGGGGCCAGAGGGGAAAAGTGCTGGTGTGTGGAGTTCTGCATCCCCTTCTATCTGCTGGGCAAAGTGCCTTCGGTTTCTACTGTGACCTTTCCGGGAAATCTCTGCCGGAACTCCATGACCACCAATGAGAGAAGCACCTGGTCCTTCCAGAAGGGGGCCTTCCGGGATCCCGCGGGCTTCGGGAGATTCGTTCTGGAAAAGGCGCCCTCCTCCGTGAAAAACGAGCTGGAGGAGGCCCTGAAGAAGCCCCACTGGCTCTCCCTTGCCGCCCGGTGGAAGAGCATCCGGAAGGATCCGGCATGGGCGGAGAGCGCTTCCCGCTTCCCCGCGGAAAAGGCAGCTCTGGAGAAACTGTTTGCCGACGGGGAAAATCTTGCCCGGAACAGTTCGGAGATCTACAAAAACCTTTCCCGGATCGAAGAATATATCTCCAAACGGGAGGAACGGGAACGCAAACGCATCTGGAAACGGCTGTTCGACGAATAAAAGACCCGGATCGAGTCCCGGCGGAATGCGGCAGGACCGCTTCCGCCGTTTTTTTTCGCAGGAAGATTTGACTTTTCCTTTTTTTATGATATAGTAATCATTTCTCCGCAGAAAGAATGTGGACCGGGAAAAAGGTTTTCCGGTCCGGACCCATGGAAAAGTCAACCCTCAGGAGTAAAAATGAACGATCCCGTTTACGAAAAAACGAGCAGTCTTTACGACAAGTACGTCATGCAGACCTACCCCAAGGCGGACATCGTCTTCGTCCGGGGACAGGGTTCCCACGTGTACGATTCCGCAGGCAGGGAGTATCTGGATTTCGCCGCCGGGATCGCCGTGTGCAGTCTGGGGCATTGTCACCCCGCCGTCACCGCCGCCATCCGGGAACAGGCGGGCAAACTGGTCCACGTCTCCAACCTCTACATGAACGAGATGCAGCCCCGCCTCGCCCAGAAGCTGGTGGAACACGGTTTCGACGGGACCTGCTTCTTCTGCAACAGCGGAGCCGAAGCCAACGAAGGGCTCATCAAGCTTGCCCGCAAGGCGGGTTCCGAAAAGGGCAGATTCGAGATCATCGCCATGAAGGACTCTTTCCACGGGCGCACCCTTGCCACCCTTGCCGCCACCGGCAGGAGCAAGTACCGGAAGGGGTTCGCCCCGGATATGCCCGGATTCAAGTTCGCCACTTTCAACGATTTCGATTCCGTTGCCGCGCTGGTGAATGAAAAGACCGCCGCCGTCCTTATGGAGCCCGTGCAGGGAGAAGGCGGCGTCATTCCCGCGGATCCGGATTTCCCGGCCAGAGTGAGAGAGCTTTGCGACAAAAACGATATGCTCCTTCTCTTCGACGAAGTGCAGTGCGGCATGGGCAGGACCGGGACCTTCTATGCGTGGCAGAATTACGGCGTGGCGCCCGACGCCCTCTCCATGGCCAAGGCTCTGGGCAACGGCTTCCCCATCGGCGCCGTGCTCGCCTCCCGGAAATACTCCCATGTCCTTACGCCGGGGACCCATGCCAGCACGTTCGGCGGCACGGCTCTTGCTTCCGCTGCCGCCTGCGCCGTCATCGATACCTATGACAAAGAGAACGTTCTGGCAAACGTGAACGAGCGTTCCGGATACCTGATGGGCCGTCTGGGCGAACTGAAAGAAAAGTATCCCCGCATCACCGGAGTGAGGGGCAAGGGGCTGATGATCGGCGTGGTGCTGGACTGCCCCGCAACGCCCTATTGCGCCGCCTTGAGGGAAAAAGGGATGCTGGCGCTTTCCGCCGGGGAAAACGTGCTGCGGCTGGTGCCGCCGCTCAACGTAAGTCAGGCGGACTGCGAAAGGGCAGTTGCCCTCATTGAGGAAGTCTTTGCCGAAGATGCCGCGAAAAATCAACAGAACAATTAAAGCAATACGCAGAACCCAGGAGGTCATTCCATGAAAAAAGATCTGTTGTCCTGTCTGGACCTTACAACGGAGGATATTTCCGCCATTTTCGACCTTTCCAGACGTCTCAAGGAAGGAAGAGGCAAAGCCGGACAGCCCCGTCCGCTGGAGGGCAAAAGCGTGGGCGTCATCTTCGCCAAATCCTCCACCCGTACCAGAGTCTCCTTCGAAGTGGGCATTACGGAACTGGGCGGGCACGCCGTCATTCTGGATCAGGGCATGACCCAGATGGGGCGGGGCGAAAGCATCCCCGACACCGCCCACGTGCTGGAACGGTATCTTGCCGCCATCGTCATCCGCACCTTCAAGCAGAGCGACGTGGAAGGGCTTGCCGCCAACGCGAAGATCCCGGTCATCAACGCCCTTACCGACGATTTCCACCCCTGTCAGGCCCTTACGGACATCTTCACCATGCATGAATATGCCGGAGACCTTTCCAAGGTGAAAATGGCCTATATAGGCGACGGCGCCAGCAATATGGCCAACTCCCTCATGCTGGCCTGCAAACTTTCCGGCGTGCATATGCATATCGCCTCGCCTGAGGAGTATGCGCCCCGGAAAGACCTGCTGGATATGAAGATCGGTTCCGGCTCCGCCGCCTGGACGACCTCCCTCAAGGAGGCCATGGACGGCGCCGACTTCGTCTATACCGACGTGTGGGTCAGCATGGGCTTCGAAAAGGAGTCCGCCGAGCGCATGCGCATCCTCAAGCCCTACCAACTGGATATGAAGACGCTGAAAATGGGGAAAAAGGACGTGAAGGTGCTCCACTGCCTGCCCGCCCACCGGGGGGACGAGATCACCGACGAGGTGATGGATTCTCCTTCCTCCATCGTCTTCGATCAGGCGGAAAACCGTCTCCACGTGCAGAAGGCCATCATGAGCCTTCTCATCAAATAAACAACTTCTTGCGGCGGAAAAAAATTCCGCCGTTTTTTTCAAGCGGAGGTAATGTCACCATGAAAAAAACGACCGTCCTTCTTGCAGGTTTTTTGTGTGCCCTCTTTGCGCTTTTCTTTCTCTCCTCCTGTTCCGACGGGAACGGGGGAAAGATCAAGATCGGCGTCTGCATTCCCGCCGCCACCCACGGCTGGGCGGGAGGAGTCGTCTGGAACGCGGAACAGACCAAAAAGAAGCTGGAAGCGGCCAACAATGATGTGGAAGTGCTCATTGCCTCCGGAGAAAATTCGGCGGATCAGGTGGACCGGATCGAAAACATGCTTGCCCGGAACGTGAAGGCCCTTGTGGTGATGAGTCAGGAGCCCGGACCGCTGACCACAGTGTGCGAGCGGGCCAAGAAAAAGGGCGTGTATCTGGTGGTGGTCTCCAATCCTCTGGAAAAGAACGTGCAGGACGTCTTCGTCAACGGGGACAACAAGAGCTTCGGAGCCGCGGCGGCGGAGGCCATGGGCAAACTTCTCGGCGGAAAGGGAGATATCGTGGTCATGGAAGGGACCCAGTGCCCCATCAATACCGACCGGGCGGGCACCTTCAGGAAGGTGATTTCCGAAAAGTTCCCCCAGATCCGGATCCTGGACTCCCAGCCCGCCCACTGGAATACGGAAAAAGGGCTTCTCCTCATGGAAAATTATCTCCAGAAGCACCCCCGCATCGACGCCGTCTGGGCGGGGGATGACGACGTGCTCACCGGCGCCTTGAAAGCGTACCGGGAATCCGGAAGGAAGGATGTGAAGTTCTTTGCCGGCGGCGGAGGCGCAAAGGGAACCGTGAAGATGATCATGGATGGGGACCCTCTGGTGAAAGTCACCGTCACCTATTCTCCCGCCATGATCTCCACGGGGATCGAAGCGGCCCTTGCCGGATTGAGAAATGCCGGGAAAACTCCGGAAGACAAAAAGGAGATCATCATTCCCTCCCGCATCGTGCTGAAGGAAAACGCCGCAAAATACTATTTCCCCGATTCCGTTTACTGAGAGGAATACCTATGACACAATATTTCTACTGTGCCGCCAACGCCCCCGCGGAGGAGGGCGGCTGCATCCAGATCTTTTCCGAAGAGAAACGGGAAGGAAACGAAACGTTTCCCGTCCTTCTTTCTTCCGTTCCCATGGAAAAACCTTCCTACATGGCCTTCTCACGTTCCCGGGAATTTTTCTATGTGGTGGGGGCGGAAAAGGACCGCAGCGGGTATGCCGCCGTCTTCCATGTGGAGGAAGGGGGCGCCAAACTCAAGCTGCTGGCGAAAGCGCCCACGTTCGGTATTTCCAGCTGTCATCTGACCACCTCTCCGGACGACGGATTTCTCTATTGCGCCAACTATGTGACCGGGTCCTTTACGGAATTTCCCCTGAAAGAGGGCGTTTTCGCCGGACCGGGCCACGTTGTGGAGGATCGGGGAGTCCTGGGTCCCGTCCGGGCAAGGCAGGAACACACCCACGCCCACTGTTCCCTCTTCACGCCGGACGGAAAATATCTCTGCATCGTGGATCTGGGTACGGACAGCGTCTTCCTCTATCCCTACACGCCGGGAAAGGGCGTGGGCTCTTCCCCCTCTTTCGAATACAAGGAGGTCCCCGGAGCGGGGCCGAGGCACCTGATCTTCGCCGACGCTTCCCACGCCTTCCTCGTCAACGAGCTGGGCAATACCGTCTCCTCTCTGGAATACAAAGAGGGCACTCTTGTGCGCACCGGGGCGCTGAGCACGATCCCGGCGGATTTCCGCAGATTCACCAAGGCTTCCGCCATCCGGCTCTCCCCGGACGGGAAACTTTTGATCGCCACGAACCGGGGCCATGAATCCTTTGCCTGCTTCACGGTAGGGGAGAATTTTGCTCTCACGCTCAAAGAGATCATTCCCGCCTGCGGAGCCAGCCCCAGAGACTTGAATTTCCTGCCCGGAGGAAGAATGATAGGCGTATGCAACGAATTTACGAACCAGACGGTGTTTTTCCCCTATGATCCGGAAAAGGGAGAAGTGGGAAGCCTGAAGACGGTCTGCTCTTGTCCCGGTTCGTTGTGTCTGCTTTCCTGATCCCGCCGGACAAAGTTTTTTCGGAAAAAACTTGAAATTTCCGTAAAGCGCGTCCACAGTATATTGTATATCTGCCGTCTTGTGAAGTTCCACCTGGGAAAATAAGGAAAAGGATCCATGTTCAGTTTACGGGAAAAGTTGTCGCGGAATCTGCCGTTTGCGGGAAAGGTGTTCGTTTTCGGTTTGTTGATCGCTGTTTTCTGCATATTCTGTATGCAGAGCGCGTTCGGGGCGGAAAGGACCGACCGGGTGGGAAAGAAGCTCAAGAAGATCCCCCTGCGGGTGACCAGCATCCCCGATCCCAAAAGCACCACTTCCGGAACCAAGGTGGCGCTGGCGCTTCTGGAAGAGTTCCAGCGCCGGAATCCGGATATCGAGCTATCCCAGTTCAGCGGGATCTCCATTGCCAATATCGGCTGGGAGTCCAAGCTCATGCTGGCCATCGCCGGAGGCGCCGCGCCGGATATCCTGCCCCTCAACTTCCGCATGTCGGATACCTACATCCAGCAGAATTTCATGTATCCTCTGGATGAGTACGTGAACAGGGATTTCGGCGGCATCCAGAAATATCTTTCCACCATTCCTCCCGCCGTCCGTCCCGTGCTCTACCGGGAAGGTCCCGCCATAGGGCCTTTCAAGGCGGGCATGCACATCTGGGGACTGAACAGCCACGTTTCCACCCGGGCGCTTTTCTGGCGGAAGGACCTCTTTCAGGACGTGGGGCTGGACCCGGAAAAGCCCCCCAAAACCTGGGAAGAGTTCCTCAATTACGCGCGGGTGCTTTCCGACCCCGGAAAAGACCGTTACGGGATGAACGTTTACGCCGGCGATCAGGGCGCATGGGATTTCCTCCCCTACCTCTGGGGCGCGGGCGGAGAAGCCGTGGTGCAGGATAAGGACGGCAAGTGGCGCGCCGCCTTCGGCAGCCGGGAAGCCGCCATCGGGCTGGATTTCTACCTCAAGCTCATTACGGAACGCTGGGTGGATGCCGACGGGGTCGTACAGCACGGCTATACCACGGCCAATGCGGATAAACGCAGCGTCACCCTCGCCCTGCAGGCGGGGAAAGTGGGGATGTATTCCAACTATCTTCGCACCGAATCCATGGGCGGGGACGTGGATCCCGCCCTCGTGGGGATTGCGCCCTTCCCCGTTGGCCCTGCGGGAAGCCACGCAACGGAAGTCAACGCCAATGTTTCCGGGATCTTTGCCGGGATCACCGCCAGAAGGAATTCCGAAGGCGTGCTGGTTTCCGCAAAGGAGATCCGGGACGCCGCATGGAGATATGTAAGTTTCTACAATTCCGATGCCGCCAAGAAGATCTATGCGGACGAAATGGTCAAGCTGGGGCTGGGCCGTCAGCTCAGTCCCGAATATTTGCGGAAGTTCGGCTATGAAGAGTATCTGAAATTCTTCCCCAAGGGGTGGGAGGACGCCTACAACAACTCCATTCTCTACGGCAAGCCAGAACCTTACGGAAGAAACTGTCAGCTGGTCTATCTCTACATGACCAAACCTCTGGACGAGGCCCGTCAGCTGGCAAGGGAAGGGAAACTGCCGCTGGGAGACGCACCCCAGATCCGGGAAAAGCGCCTGAAGATCCTGCAGAAGCTTCTCAAGGACGCCGAAGACCGCACCAATTTCCGCATGATCGGGAACATCCCGCCGGACGTGCGCAGGAAACAGCTTCTGGTGACCACTATCGTGGCCATCTGCATTCTGGCGCTCTTCTGTTTCGTGATCTACAACATCTGGCAGGTCTTCTCCCCCAAGGACACCTTCTCCGGGAAGAAGAAGGGGTGGCAGTTCCGGAAGAACTGGCTGGGTTACCTCATCATGCTGCCTGCTCTCCTGAGCATCCTTCTGTGGACCTATTACCCCATGTATTCCGGCTCCCAGATCCTCTTCCAGGAGTACCGGGTGGTGGGAGAAAGCCAGTGGGTGGGGCTTTCCAACCTTGCCGGAGTATTGTTCAGCGACGAGTGGTGGAGTTCCATCTGGAACACCTTCCGATATATGGCCTATCTCCTGACGCTGGGATTCCTTGCGCCCATCGTGCTGGCCATCCTGCTTCAGGAGGTCTCCTGCGGAAAGATCTTCTACCGGACGGTCTTCTATCTGCCCGCCGTGATGAGCGGGCTGGTGGTCATCTTCATGTGGAGACTCTTTTATCAGAGCGGCTCCTCCGGCATCCTCAATCAGGTCATCGCCGGGATTCTGGGGCTTCTGGGGATCTCCTTCGAACCCATTGCCTGGCTGGAGGACGCCTCCTGGGCGATGCTGGCCTGCGTGATCCCCACCATCTGGGCCCACGCGGGGCCGGGGTGTCTCATTTATCTTGCCGCCCTCAAGGGGGTGCCGGACGATACCTATGAAGCCGCCGAAATCGACGGCGCCAACTTCTTCCAGAAGATCTGGCATGTCACGCTTCCCACGCTCAAGGCGCTGATCATCATCAACTTCGTGGGGGCCTTCATTGCCGCCTCCCAGTCCGGGGGGATGATTCTCATCATGACCTTCGGGCGGGCCAATACGGAAGTTGCGGAACTGCACATCTTCAAAGAAGCCTACACCAACTTGCGTTTCGGAAGCGCCATATCCATGGCGTGGGTGCTGGGGACCATGACCATCCTCTTCACCGTGCAGAACCTGAAACGTCTCTCCCGCATGGAATTCAAGACCACGGGGAAATAGGGGCCGTGTGAGGCTTGTGTGCGGGAGGCACGCAGGGCGAAAAAACACTTCTCATGTTTCCAGCTTGGGCAGGGGAATAGGCCTGATAGGCCGGATAGGCCGAATATGCAGTGTGCGGCTGGGAATACACACGTCACCGGCTGGGCGACGAATGTCCCCACCTTGCACTACGACGCCAGATCGGATGCCAGGCGAG
>JAGAEF010000029.1 GCA_017613255.1 Lentisphaeria bacterium | reverse complement strand
CCATCGAGGAGTTTCCCTTCGTGGATCCCCCCAGTCTCTCCCTTGTGCGGGAGGGCAGACGCACGCTGGAGGATCTCCACGCGCTGGAAAGGGATTTCACCCTCACAAGCGTGGGCAGACGCCTTTCGAAGCTGCCTCTGGACCCCCATCTGGGACGGATGCTTCTGGAGGCGGAAAAGAGGAAAGTACTCCCGGAACTGCTGGTCCTTGTCTCCTTTTTGAGCATCGCCGATCCCCGGGAACGGCCGTTCCAGCACGCAAAGGAAGCGGACGAGGCGCAGAAAGCCTTTTCCTCCCCCCTTTCCGACTTCATGGGGATCCTCAAACTGTGGATCCTTGCGGGGGAATCCATGGGGGAAAACCGGAGCAGAAGCGCATTGAAACGGTTCTGCGTCAAAAATTTTCTCTCTTTCCGGCGGATGTCGGAGTGGCGGAATCTTGTGGAAGATCTTACGGAATCCTTTCCTCTCCCGGAGGGGACGAAGACGGATTTTCCGGACCTGCTCAAGCCGGAACGGTGCGAAAAAGCCTATGAGGACATCCACAAGTGCATTCTGGGGGGCCTTCCCCGCAATCTGGCCGTTTACGACCCGGAGGAAAAGGTGTATGCGGATATGCGGAACCGGAAATTCGTCCTGTTTCCCGGTTCGGGTCTGGCAAAAAGAAAGAATCCGCCCAAATGGCTGCTGAGTTTCGCCCTTGTGGAAACAAGCCGGGTGTTCGGCAGGATCAATGCGGAAGTGGAAGCGCTCTGGCTGGAGGAGGCGGCTCCCCACCTGTGCCGCGCCACATACGACAACGTCTTCTGGGATGAAAAGAGCGGATTCGTCTATGCCCGGGAGCAGATCCATGCCGGAAGTCTTCTCATCCATCCCGGCCGCCGCCGTCATTACGGCAAGATCGATCCGGTTGTTTCCAGACAGGTCTTCATCCGGGAAGGACTTGCCCGGGGGCGGGTCCGTCTTCCCGGATGTGCCTGGCTGGAAAAATACAATAGCATGTATCGGCGTCTCCGGGCCCTGGAAACGAAGTTGCGCCATCCGGATTCCCTTGTGGACGAGGAGGCGATCTACGCCTACTTCGATGGGCGTCTCCCTGCAAACATCGTGAGTACGGAAAGTCTGGGAAAAGACGGGAACGATTACGCTCCTTCGGAAGAGGAGATCACCTGGGAGCACGCTGCTTTCACTCAGGAGGATTTCCCCGATCATATTTATTCCGTCCGGATGCGTTTTCCCCTGCGTTATGTTTTCGACCCGGAAAGCCGGTACGACGGAATCACCGTAATGATTCCGGAAAACTGTCTCAATCTCTTCGACCCCCACCGCACGGACTACCTTGTCCCCGGTTATCTGGTCTGGAAGACGGAGTTTCTGCTCCGGAATCTGCCCAAAAGCGTGCGGAGGGAGATCGCCCCCATCGGGGAACGGGCAAAGGATTTCGCGGATCTCTGCAAAAAGGAGGAGATCTTCATCCAGCGTCCCATGATCGACGCCCTTGCCGAATACCTGCGGGAATACTGCGGACAGGAGGTGGACAAGGCCCTGCTGGAAAATCAGGATCTTCCTCCTTACCTTGTCATGAAAATCGCTCTTTCGGACGAAAACGGCAGAATCGTGAAAGTGCTGGACGAGTTTCCCGGAAAGGACCGCATCTCCTCCCGTCTTTCCCGGCAGCTGCCCGCCGCGAAAAAGTATGAGAGAAGCAAATATGCCTCCTGGCCCTTTACCGAGGCGCTTCCTTATGAGGTGGAGGCCTCCCCCCGGTCCGGAAAAAAGGCCTTTCCCGCCCTTGTAGACGAAAAGGAGAGCGTGGGGGCCTCCCTTTTCCTTGACGAAGCCGACGCGAAAAATCATCACAGGGAGGGATTGCTCCGGCTGTTCAAGCTCCGTTTCCCCCAGCTGGCCAAGGCATTGAAACAGGGATTGCGCGTCGAAAAGAATCTCCAGCTCTCCTTCTTCCTGAACTACCCGGACTGGCAGGAGGATCTCACCGATATTGCCATGCTGCAGAGTCTGGACTGCGCCCCGGAAAGCGTCCGGTCGCGGGAGGAATTCGAGGAAGCTTGTGAAAACGTCTCTTCCCGTTCCGCGGAAATCTCGCAGGAGATCCTGCTGGAACTGGAAAAGATCTATTCCCAGTACACGAAAGTCGAGAGCGCGCTCTCCAGGATCCGTTCCGATTCCGAAACATACGAGGATGCCCGCGCCCAGCTGGATTTTCTCTTCCGGCCCGGTTTTCTGCTCTGTCCCGAAGCGGTGGACTCCTACGGGAGATACTTGAAATCCCTGGCGGTGCGGCTGGAACGGGCTGCGAACTCCTCTTTGCAGAAAGACCTTGTCAAGGGGGAAAAGATCGCCCCCTTCGTGCGCAAATTCCGCCTTGCCGCCGATTCTCTGGAAACGGGACTGGAGAAAAAACATTCGTTATACGAATTTTTCCTGCTGCTGGAGGAGGCAAGAGTCTCCGCCTATACGCCGGAACTTTTCTCTCAGGGGAAAGCCACGCCTTCCAAACTTGCTTCCGCATGGGAAAGCCTCACCTTGTAGCGGGAAAAGTTCTCCCGGGAAGAAGTTCTTCTCTCCACTTTCAGGGGAAATTCTATTGAAATACGGGAAAGGTATGCTATAATAATCCTCCAGGGCAAAACGAAAGGATGAAAATGAAAATTCTCGTGATTACCGATATAGAGGGGGTCAATTCCGTACTGGATTTCAACGCATGGTGCCACCCGGCGGGAAAATACTATTCTCTGGGGTGCCGCTTTCTGACGGAAGAGGTCAATGCCGTCGTGGAAGGTTTTCTGCAGGCGGACGAAAAGGCGGATATTCTCGTATGGGACGGCCACGGAGAAGGCGCCATAGATCCCCAAACCTTCCATCCCGGGGCAAGTCTCCAGAAAGGAGCCCCCTTCTGGCCGGATTTCGGGGAGGGATTCGATGCCGTCGCCTTCGTGGGCCAGCACGCCAAGGCCGGAACACGGCACGGGCATCTGGCCCACACCCAGACGAGCGAGGCGAAGGATTTCCGCATCAACGGCGTTTCTCTGGGGGAATTCGGTCAGCAGGTATATGCCATGGCGGAGCGCGGCGCCGTTCCCCTGTTCGCCTCCGGAGATCTTGCTCTGACGCAGGAGGCGAAGGCGCTGTGTCCGGCAATCCGCACCGTAGCGGTGAAGGAGGGGCTGAACGACGCTCTGCCGGAAGAGATCGCCACGGACCGGATCTTTTCCGCCGAATCCGCCGCCATCCACTATCCCCGGAAAAAGGTCCTTGCGGAATTGAGGAAGACAGCTTTCGAAGCCGTTCAGGCGTGGAAAAAAGATCCTGCCCCCTTTGTTTTCGCTCTGCCGGAAGGGCCTTTCGTTGCGGAAGCGGAGTACAGGAGAAGCGGCAAACGCACTGCGGAAATGTTCGGCGAACTGCCTCCCAGAAAGATCCATACGAAAGAGCACTCTTCCGTCATTTCCGTTCTCCGGGAATTTTATCGGAGGGAGTGGAAACAGCCCGACGGCGTGTTCAGCATCCCAACGGAAGAATGACGGCGCCATCGGAAGCACATGAACCGGGAGACGGGAAAAAATGATGAAGCAATGCATGAAATTTCTTCTGATCTGTCTGGCGAAGCTGGTCAGTTTTTTCCGTGAACGCAAGAGACCCGTTTCGCCGAAGCGCATCTTCATCCTCGCTTCCGGATACCTGGGGGATACCTTCTGGGCGGTGCAGACCATTTCCCAGCTGAAGAAGGCATACCCCGAGGCGGAACTGCACATAGGCGGGCGTCCTTTCATCCGGGAACTGTGCCACCTCCTGATCCCCGAATCCAACCAGTTCGTCATCCATTCCGTGGCCAGCGACCGGATGAGGGAGAACGTCTCCTTTCTGCAGATCGTTGCGGAAAGCGGCAGGATCCGGGCGAAGGTAAAGCCGGATCTGGTCATCGACCTTGTCTGCAACCGCTATTCCGCGTTGTTCGCCCTTCTTCTGGGGGCCTACAGCGTGGGGCTGGACATTGCGGACGAATTCTATCCCTTCTACTCCTTCTGCGCGAAGCAGTCCCGGATCCCCGGCGTGCATCTTGCCTTCCGGCCCCGTTCCATCGTCTCCCAGTTTCTCGGCGCGGAAGAGTCCCCCCTTCTCCGTCTGGAGCCGCCCTCTCCCCGGTACGGGAAAAAGGAGATTCTGGAAAGACTGCGCATTGGCGAAGACGAAAAGATCATCCTGCTCATTCCCGGCGCGGGCTGGGAGGCGAAACGGTGGCCTATCGAGAACTTCCACATTCTGGCGGCCCTCCTTTCCTCCCAGTCGTACCGGATCGTGTTTTCCGGAGCGGAAAAGGAGAAAACGCTCTGCCGGACGGCCGCAAGGGACATTCCCGGCGCGCTTATCCTGTGCGACGAACTTTCCGAAACCATCTCTCTTCTCCCCCACTGCGAAGCGGTGATCGGCAACGATTCCGGCGTCATTCACCTTGCCGCGGCCTTCGGCGTGAAGGTCTTCTCCTTCTTCTGCCAGACCAACCCGGAATTCTGCGGAGCGCTGGGGCCCCATTCCCGTTTCTTCCGGACCAAGTGCCCCTATGCGCCGGGCAAGGGGGAGCATTTCTGCTGCGGCGGACCGTTTCTGGAGTGCACCCGGGGAGAAAGAATGCTCATTTCTCCGGAAAGGATCGCGAAAAATCTGGAAAAGGCGCTCCATGGCGAAAGAACCGGGGAGGGAGAGGAGAAGGAGGACCTCATCAGCGTCATCATTTCCGTGTACAACGGGGAAAAGTATCTGGACGAGTGTCTGGATTCTCTGGAAAAGCAGTCCTATAAAAATCTGGAGATCCTGGTGCTGGACGACGGTTCCACGGACCGGACAGGCGAGATCTGCCAGCGTCATGCCCGGCGGGATGCGAGAATCTTCTTCCGGCATTTTTCCGACCGCAGGGGGCAGGGAGCAAGAAGAAACTACGGGATCGAGACCGCCCGGGGCAAATTCATCGGCTTTGTGGACGGGGACGATGCTGCCCACCCGGAAATGTTCACGAAACTGCGGGATATGCTGGAGCTGGAAAATACCCAGGTAGCGGTCTGCAATCTGCAGGTGGAGCGGGAGTTCGTCTTCGGCGGAAAAGGCTCCATGCAGATCATCGACGGGCGGGAAGCCACGAGGCGCTTCCTCACCGATCCGGGGTTCGGGGCATTTTCCTGCAACAAACTCTTCCGCGCCTCCTTCCTCCGGAAGACGGGCCGCTATCCGGAAGGGATGTTCTACGAGGACATCGTCTTCATCCCCCGGCTGTGCGCCGAGGCGGATTTTCTGGCCGTGACGGATGAAAGTCTCTACTTTTACCGCCAGCACAACGAAAGCGTGACGAGAAGCTGCTTTTCCGCCGCCAAGATGGATCAGGTCCGGGCATACGATCTGCTTCTGCCGGTCCTGCTGGAAAAGTATCCCGAATGGAAGGGCCTCATCTACGAAAAGGCCTTTTTCGCCATGATGGGGGTGTACAATTTTCTTGTGCTGGACGGAGGAGACGGGAAGGAGTCCGGCGAGTACGGGAAAATCCTTCTGGCAAAGGCCGGAGAGTACAGAAAACACATTACTCCCTGGAAGGCGGCGAACCGTTCCAGGTCGCTGATCTTCTGCGCGGGCCTGCTTTTCCCCCGGCTTTACCGTTTCGCCCTGAAGGCACTGTACAGAAGGTGAGAGGATGGAGAAAAAGTTTTTGACCCAGGATTTCGCCTTCTTCCGCGGCAAGATCGAGCGGGGGGAAAACTTTGCCCTCCTGCGCTGCGGAGACGGGGAACTTGCATTGATGACGGGAAAGGCGCTCCGGGCGCAGGAAGGGTGGTCCTGTCCGACCCGCGTAACGAAGCTGGGACAGGCGCTGCGGGAAAGTCTGCTTCTCACGGATCCCCGTGTCTGGTACGGGATCTCCTGCCCCTGCTGCGACCGGGAGGCGTATTACTGGTACAGAACCCATATCCCGTCGAAAAACCTTACCTTCGCCAATCTTTTCGTCAACCGGAACTACCCCTCTTTCAGGGAATTTTTCCCCCGTCTGAAGCGGAAGACCGTTCTCATAGCCAACTACCGGGCGCGGGGGAAAAAAATCGGGAATCTGGATATCGCCGGACACTACGAGATTTCCGACGACTGCGTGGAGTTCTGGGAACACGGAGCAAAGGAGCTTCTGGAGCGGATCAAAAAGGATTTCGGAAAAGAAAAGGATCTTCTGTACGCGGTTTCCGCGGGCCCTCTTTCCGAACCTCTGATCGCCGACCTTTTCCGAAACAATCCGGACAACTGCTATATCGACTTCGGCTCTTCTCTGGACGGCTTCTACCGGGAGGTGACCACCCGCCCCTACATGATCCCCGGGACAGTCTATGCGGAACGGGACTGCGTGCTGGATACGGATCCTCTCTTCGATACGGATGTCACGGCGGTGCTCACCTTGTACAAGCGCCCGGAAATGCTGGAAAAGCAGCTGGATGCTCTGGAAAAACAGTCCCTGCGGCCCTCCCGGATCCTGCTTCTGCAGGACGGAACGAAGGACAAAGAGGCCGTCCGAATTCCGGAACACCTGAAAAGCCGCTTCGACAAAATCGCCGTGCGGAAGGAGAACTGCGGGGTGTGGGAGCGGTTCCGTTTCGCCATGGAGGAGGCCGTTTCCCCCTATGTATGCGTATTCGACGACGATGCGGTCCCCGGCAGGCGTTTTCTGGAAAACTGCCACGCGGAGATGATGAAAAAACCCGCCCTGTACGGGGCGCTGGGGATCATCGCCCGGGACGGGAAAAGTTATCCTCTGGGAAAATATTTTCGGGTGGGCTGGCCGGAGGACGCCCATGTGCACAGGACGGCGGAAGTGGATTTTGCCGGACACGCCTGGTTCTTCAAAAAGGAGTGGCTTGCGGAACTTTTCGCCGCGCCGGAGGAGGTCCGGTGTCTGAAAAGCGCCGGGGAGGATATGGCCTTCTCCTTCCAGCTGCAGAAGAAGGGGATCCCCACATTGATCCCGCCCCATCCGGAAGGACGGAGCGAGTTTTACGGCTCCCTGCCGGAATACGGCGTGGAAGCGGGCAACAGTGACGCGGCCCTCTCCCGGGACCGGACCAACTTGGAGATCATGAACAAGGCGTTCCGTTTCCTTGCGGAGCACGATTGGCGCCTTCTGTGTCAAAGAAGGAAACTGCACGTGATCCTTTTCTGGATCTATCTGCGTTTCGTGGGGAACCGTCATATCCTTGCCCTGTACAGAAGTGTCCTGCAAGCGAGGGAGCGCTGCCGGAAATGGAAGAGAGCGCTCCGGGAAAAATGGAAAGGGACAAGCGGGAAATGAAGATCTTCGTCATCCTTCTTTCGTACAACAGCGCCAGATATGCGAAAAAGTGTCTGGATTCGGTGCTGAACTCCTCGGTCCCCGTGGAAGTCGTGGTCGTGGAGAATGCTTCGCAGGACGATTCCCGCACCGTTCTTGACTCCTATGCGGGAAGAATCCATCTGCTCCCTCAGGAGCGCAATCTGGGTTTTGCGTGCGGAAACAATCTGGGAATAAACTATGCCATGGAGCACGGGGCGGAGGCGCTTTTCCTGCTGAACATGGATACCTTCCTGGAAAGGGACACCATAGAGAAACTGATGAAGGTTTCGCAGGAAAGCGGTGAAAAACTGCTTCTTTCCCCTCTGCCCAGAACCTTTTCCGGTCTGCTGGATCTGGGATTCGCCAAAAACGCCTGCACCAATCTTTCCGGGCACGAGTTCCGCAGCTTCGTCACGGATCTTTACGACGGACGACCGCTGAAGCCCTTCTACCGCATGGAGTTCATCTGCGCCTCCGCACTGTTTCTTCCCGTTGCCGCCGTGAAAGAGTGCGGCGCCTTCTGTCCCCTCTTTTATCCCGCGTACTATGAGGACAACGAGCTTTTCAACCGCATGACCTTCTGTCATTGGGGACTTGCCCTCGTTCCGGAGGCGGTGTATTTTCACGACGTGGAGGACCGCAAAGGCACTTCGTTCCCCGACTCCCATCTGATGACCATGCGGGCCTTCAGCGGCTGTCTCGATTTCCGGAACAGCTTCCACAGGACGTTTTTCGCCATCGTTTCTTCCGAAGCGGCGAAACTTCTGGCCTGCGCGGTCCTTCTGCGAAAGAAAGGGTTTTTAACGCATTTCCGCACGTTCTTTGCCGTGGCGAAAGCCTATTTCCCCCTGAAAAAGTTCCGGAAAAGCATGAGGGAAAACCCCGGGTTCTCCTCCGGGAAACCGTAAGCACACCGGAAGGAAGACCGGACTTACTTCTTCCCCTCCGCCTCGGAGGGGATACCGATCAAAGTGATTTCTCCGTGGGTGACGGGCTCCAGGGAGACGATCCGGAATCCGTAATTGAGATTCCATTGTTTCAACGTGGAGTACATGCCGAAGAATTCTTCCGGATTGTGATAGATGGAAAGGGCCAGCACGGGGCGGTGTTTCCGGATGACCTTTTCCGCGCCCAGAAGCATCTTGAGCCCCATGCCT
>JAGAEF010000028.1 GCA_017613255.1 Lentisphaeria bacterium | reverse complement strand
TTCTCTCCTCCGGAGAGGTCTCCACGATCCCCACCCCGGTGGAACAGCCGCATCCGACCACAAGAAGCACAAGCAGGGCAAAAACAGTTTTCATTGCGTTTTTCTTCCTCATTTTCTGCAGCGGACTCCTGTTTTCGAGAATACTATACAACTTTTTGCAGTCAATATCAAATACCGAAACGAAAAAGAGCGTTCCGATCAGTTCTCCGACTGCTGACCCGCTGAACTCTTTTTCTCCCGGAACCATTTGGGCATTCCCTTTTCCCGTTTTTCCGCCACAAGTTCCTTCCGCCTTTTCAGGATCTCCGCACGGGAAGAATTCAGCTCCGGATCGGAATAGGGAAGCCCGGAAGCGGAACAAAGGGCGATGTTCCGATCCTTTTCCGTAAGAGGGATATTTCCCGCGGTCCGGACAAGGTCAGGAGAGGGCAGGGGAGGGAGCAGGGCAAGAGTGCCGCCCCTCCGGCGCCCGAAAGGAGGAGTTTCCATGACGGAAAAACCGTTCTGCAGCAATGCGCTTAAAAACGGGTACGCCCGGCAGTAGGAAAGAATTGCTCCTCCCGGACGAAGCACATTTTTCATGGCCCGGACAAGGTCTATGGTCCACAGTTCGGGATTGGTGTCCGGGGAGAATCCGTCCAGAAAGATCACGTCGAATTTCTTTTCCTTTTCCTCCCGGAAAAACACTCTTGCGTCCATGAAAAGAAGTTTCGCCTGAAAATTTTCCTCCCGGAAGATGCCCTCTTTCCCCAGTGCTTCCACGATCTCTTTCCCGGGGTGTTCCGGAAGAAGAGAAGCGTTTTTCGCCGTCTCGGGGTCCAGTTCCAGAGAGGTCACATGGATCGAACCTTTTTTCTCCTTATCTTCCCGGACGCATTTAACGAGCGCCGTCACATTGCACCCCAGCCCGAAACCCAATTCCAGAACGGAAAGATTTTCTCCGCAAGCAAGCCTTTCCGGGATCCGGCAGGGGCAAAGATACTTTTTCCACGATTCGCTGAACGCTCCGGCCACCGTATGGAAATACTGGCGGTAGGCGGGGTGATAGAAGGTATAGGTGCCGTCCCCCGTCTTCACCGCGTGGAAGGCAAGAGAGGACTTTTCCGAATTTTCCGAAAAATATCTGCGGAAGTTTTCCAGAAATTCTCCCTTGCTCATCCACCACTTGGGCGCAATGACCTTTTCCGGATCATCCTCGGCACTCAACCGCATGACGATCCAGTTGTCCGGCAGAAGTTTCAGAAAACTTTTCAGTGCATCGGCGTATTCGAATTCGTTGAGGGCGGCTGCTTCCCCTCTGCGGTACATTTCCGCAACGGGAGTCCCCTTCAAAATCAGGAGGTTATGCACCTTGACGGCGCAGAACGGGAGAGAGGAAAGTTTTTCCGCCGTGAAACGGAAATCCGCCAAAGTCTCTCCCGGAAGGCCAAGGATCACATGGGCCGCGCAGGGGATCTTTCTGGCGGCGGCCCTTCTTACGGCATCTTCCACGCAGGCGAAATCGTGTCCCCTGCCCATCTTCCGCAAGGTTTCGTCCTTTGCGCTCTGTACGCCGATCTCCAGAAGGACGTCATACCGATCCTTCAGGGAGGCGATATAATCCAGCACATCATCCGGCAGACAGTCGGGCCGCGTGGAAATGACCGCCATTCTGAAGTCGGCAAGCGTAAAGACCTTTTCGTAAAGGCGTTTGAGTTTCTCAAGCGGGGCGTAGGTACTGGTGAAGGCCTGAAAATAGGCGATATAGGGCCCGTCGAAACCGTAACGGTCATGGAGATATTTTTTCCCCCGTTCCGCCTGTTTTTCCAGCGTCATATCGGGGGAAAGATGACGGGCGCGGGCCCCTTTTGCCCCGCAGAAAGCACAGGGGCCGCCTCCCGGCCTTTCCCGATTGGGACAGCTCAACCCCAGATCGAAAGAAAGTCTCTGGAGCGCTTTCCCGTATCTTTTTACAAGATCGTCGTGAAAGGTCGCCAGAATATTCATCGTTTATTTATTTGGGCAGAAGATCCTGCGCTGCATGAAGTCTCCCAATGGCCGCCTCGGCTCCGTCGGGAGCGCGGAAGACCGCCGTTCCGGCCACAAGCATATTGGCGCCCGCAGGCACGACCTGATTCACCGTTTTCCCGTCGATGCCGCCGTCCACTTCCACATGGAGTCTGGGATTGACCTTGTCCGCCATCTTCCGGATCTGGGCGATCTTGGGCACGACTTCGCTCATGAAGGACTGCCCGCCGAAACCGGGCTCCACGGACATGACAAGGGCCAAATCGATCTTGTCCAGGAATTTTTCGATGGCCGAGGCCGGAGTCTTGGGCTTTACGGAGATCCCCACGGAAATCCCCTGACTGCGGATGGCGGAAATGACCTCGTCCGGATCGTTGTCGCACTCGATATGGAAGGTGATGAGATCCGCGCCCGCCTTGCTGAAAGGCTCCACATACTTGAGGGGATCCGTAAGCATGAGATGCACGTCGAAGGGAAGTTTGCAGATCTTCCTGATGGCGGAAATGACCGGCGGCCCCATGGTGAGGTTGGGGACGAAATGGCCGTCCATGATGTCCAGATGCAGAAGATCCGCACCGGCATCCTCGATGCGTTTGAGTTCGCTTTCCAGATTGGCGAAATTGGCGGCCAGCAGGGAAGGGGCCACAAGGATCTTTTTGGGATCCATTTTGTCTACGGTTTGTTTTTCCATTTTTTATTATCCTTTCGATATGGTTTGTCCGAAAATAAACATTCAGCGGGAGGAGAGGGGAGGGGGAGCTTCCGGAGAAAATTTTTCTCCCTTGTTCACTCTCATGCTTTCGAAATGATCCGGCGACCAGCTGCCGCCCCGGTTGCAGTCCAGCCAGCGGCGGTGGGCCCAAAGCCACTGATCCGGATATTTGCGGACCAGCTTTTCGAAGGAGGCGCTGAAGGCTTCC
>JAGAEF010000027.1 GCA_017613255.1 Lentisphaeria bacterium | reverse complement strand
TCCAGGTCGATATGGGCCTTTTCCGAGGCGAGACGGATGATCTCGCTGGGGTGCCCGGTCCCGTCCAGAACGGCTTCGGACAGCACGGTGAGGGGATCTACATGCATGCCCAGGCGCTCCACGGGGGTCCAGTTGACCACAAGCCCGTTGACCTTGCCGTTCTTGAAGACGATGTCCTCCACGCTCACGGAGTTGAAGACCTTTGCTCCCGCGGAGACGGCTCCGTAGATGAGGGCGCTGGCCATTTCCACGGAATCCAGCGTGTGGAAGGAGGGGGCGTCCGCAATGGGTTTGTGCCGGATCCCGAAGGAATCCAGAATATGCAGCGCGCTGTCCTGAACGACGACTTCATTGAAAAGCATTCCGCCTCCCCAAGTGCCGCCGCCGGGGGCCAGTTTCCGCTCGAAAAGGGCTACTTTCAGTCCTTTTTTCGCCATGTCCCTTGCGGCTACCAGCGCGGAAGGACCCGCACCCACGATTGCCACGTCGAGGGAAAGTGCTTCTTCGAATTTTGCGCTGAACGAGCGCAGGATCGCTGTCGAAATGGTGTTCTCAAGAGCCATTTTCTGTAAACTCCTTTCTTTACAGGAGGCCAGAAACGGCAAGCGACAGACCAGGCCGCCTCTGAACTTCCCTACGCCGGTATTACCCGGATCAGGTTAACGGGTTTGATCTCAGTCGGCGCTTCTTTCCGCCGACACCCCGATTCACCCTTTAATATAGACGGTTTTTCCCGTTTTTCAAGCGGGAAACGTGCTTTTCTCCCGTGAAAGATCAGTAGATTTCGTTAAGCGACCACTTGGAGGGCTTTTCCGGTTCCCGGCAGACCCATTTGCCGTTGGTGAAGTCGGGAACGGGCACCGGGAGCCCGCCCATGGCAATGGACTGCTCGGAAAGACAGGTTATGGACATCCATGCCGCCACGTCGTAGACGTCGATGGGGGGCGTGGAACGGGTCTTCACGGCGTCGAAGAAGGCCCGCAACGCAAGGGAATCCATGCCGCCGTGGCCGCCCACCTCATGATTCCGGTACGCCTGCCAGATGGGATGGTCGAATCTTTCGTAAAAATCGCTCTCCGGCGTCCATTCGTGGGTGGAGTAGGGGTTCCCCGCCACGTCCAGTTTGTCATACCGGGGGCTGATGCCTTCGATGTAGACCCCTTTGCTGTTTTCCAGCCAGATCCCTTTGGTCCCCTGCACGCGGCAGTCCCGGGAGTAGGGACGGGGCAGGGAGACCCCGTGGGTCATGGTGATGACCTCTCCGTTGGCGCACTTTATGTTGGTGACCACTATGTCCGCCTCGTTGAAATGGACGTTTTCGATCCCTCTGCTCCGGGCGGCAAGGTCGAATCCGCGGCTCTTGGTGGCCGTGGAAGTGAGAGTGAGGAAGCGGTTGCCCCGGTTGATCTTGAGGATCTTGGAAATGGGGCCCAGCCCGTGGGTGGGGTAGAGCTCCCCGTTGCGGTGCAGGTTGTGGAGCGAGCGTTCCTGACGGCTGTCGGTCCGGTAGCCCATTTCGCTCAAATCGTGCTCGTAGCCGCACTCGCAGTAGATGAGTTCGCCGAAAAGCCCCTGACGGACCATGTTCAGGACCATGAGTTCATTTCTGCCGTAGCAGCAGTTTTCCAGCATCATGCAGGAGACCCCGGTGGACTCGGCGGCGTGGACCATCTGCCACAGTTCGTCGCAGGAGGCCGCTCCCCCCACTTCGATGGCGGCGTATTTGCCCTTCTTCATGGCGTCGCAGGCGATCTGGATATGGGAGTTCCAAGAGGTGGGCACGATGACCGCGTCCACGTTTTTGTCGTCCAGAAGATCCAGATGCCGCAGGTAGGTTTTGGGCTTTTTGAGTTTGTATTTGTCGAAAAGACTCAAAAAGTGGTCGATCTTCGCCTGAGAATAATCGCATCCGGCGGTGACCACCACCTCTCCGGAAAGCGCCACGATGGATGCCAGAAGTGTTTCCGCCCGTCCTCCGAGCCCGATGATACCGATTTTGACCTGCTTCATTTCGTTTCCTTTTATGTTATCGTTGGAATTTTCCCGGGTTATTTTTCCGCGAAGGGGACTTGCGTCAGCTTGGGAAGTCTTGCCAGAGCGTCCAGGGAGAGATCGCTGAACTTGCCCGCCTTGAAGTAGTGCCAGGCCAGCGCGGCCACCATGGCGCCGTTGTCGGTGCAGAATTTTTTCGGCGCAAGGATGCTTCTCACGTGTTTCGGACACTGGTTTTCGAACTTTTCCCGCAGGAGGGAGTTGCAGGCCACCCCGCCGCAGAGGACGGCGGAACCTGCGCGGTAGAATTTGACCGCGTCGAAGAGTTTCGCACAGAGCACGTCGGTAAGCGCCTCCTGATAGGAGGCAAGCGTATCCGTCAGCATCTCTCCTTCCAGAGTGCCCCCTTCCGGAGCGAATTTCTTCACGTGATAGAGGAGGGCGGTCTTGAGTCCGCTGAAACTGAAGTTGAACCGGTTTTCCGGATCCAGTCCCTTGCCCGCGGTCCCGGTGAGGGAGCGGGGGAAGTGGAACCTTTTTCCGTTTCCGCCCTTGGCGAGCCGTTCGATGACGGGCCCTCCGGGATAGCCCAGATCCAGCATCTTGGCCCCTTTGTCCAATGCTTCCCCTGCGGC
>JAGAEF010000262.1 GCA_017613255.1 Lentisphaeria bacterium | reverse complement strand
TCCCCGCGTCCGTGTTTCCCGCTTCATAGGTTTTCACAAGAGTCCCTCCGGTAAAGGAAGGCAGTTTTTTTGTCCCGTCGGCGGGGGAAACTCTTTCCGGGGAAAGAAGAAGACCCGCAACGCCTCCTGCGGGCAGTTCGAAAGAGATCTCCTTTCCGGAAAACGTCCCGGGAAGGGAATACTGTTCCCTGTCCGTGGCGATATGGAGAATGAGTCCTTTTTCCGTTCCGGGAGGAAGCACGAGCCTGAGTTTCTTGTTCTGGAAGACATCCCAGTTGAAAAGGGAGATGAGCAGTTTCCCTTCTTTTCTGTGCAGAGTGCTCTGGATGACGCCGAAGGTATCCGCGTGCTTCCCGTAGGGTTCCCCCAGAAGCGTGTTTTTTTCCTTAGCTCTGCGGGGGGATTCTTCCTTGGTGGCGTCATAGATCTTCAGCGCTTTTTCTCCCGCAAGATCCCGGAAGGCAAAGGAATAGAGGCCGTCGAAGGCCGCGGCGAAGGAGAGTCCTTCCACCACCCCCGTAAGCGAGGCGGCGTCCGCATGGCAGTAATCCTGATAGACCCTTACGCCGGAAGCCCCCAGCGCGATCACGTTGGCGACGGAAAGCTTGTTGTACGTCCTTCTCTCGTCCAGCCCCAGTCCCCGCATCCCCTTCTTCTTTGCCGCATCCATTCTTCCCAGCACGGAAAACGGACTCCAGGTGTGCACGTACTGAAAACTTGTGGCCCGCACGACCACGGGCTTTTTCAGCATGGGGGTGCCGTCGTCGTACCGCTGGAAGAAGAGTTTCGCTTCGAAGATGGAGGCAAGTCCCCCGCCCAGGGTGTCGGCATCGTGATAGGCAAGGAATTCATCCGCAAAGCGGGGATCTTCCGCCCAGTTCACCACTCCGGCGCTGCGGAAGGCGGGAATATGGAATTTGCCCACACCCAGGGTGGAATCGCTTCCGATGCGGCACCTGCCCGCAAGTTCATTATTGAGGACCCCGAAGACCCTTGCAAAGGAACGGCACTGGAATTTGTACCATTTCACGGGATATTTCCGGATGAGTTCCGGACCGGAAAGGGCAAGGATCTCTTTTTCGGGGAGATTTTCCTCTTCGGCGAACTTTTTCCGGCATTTGGGACAGTAGCAGAAGGCGTAGGCCCGGGGCTCCGTATCTTCGTAGAAAAGCCGGAATCCCCGTTGGATCAGACTTTCGAACCGTGCCCGGATGAATTTGCGCACGGGGGAGTCCTTTTCCGCCATGGAAGTGAAGCAGTAGATATAGGCGTTTCCCTTCTGCTGACGGTGATTTTCCACTCTTCTTCCCAGAAGATCCACCATCATATCCTCTTCCCGGACCGGGCAGCCCGCCGCCCGCATCTTCTCCTTTTCCTCCCGCTGGGGGTAGTTGAAGGCTCCCATGTACTCCAGAGTGAATCCCATTTCCCGCAGTTCCTTTCCGGGAACGAGGGCTTCGGGCATCCACATGCCGCCGGTCTCCTCCAGAACGGTCACTCCGGCGTTTTTCAGGGTTTTTACCATGCCCAGAAACGTTTCCCTGCTCCAGCCGCCGCCTGAACCTGCCGCATTATCCCCCCACATCCCGGTGGAGGAGTGGACGCTGATGCCTTTCGGCGCTTTTTTCAGCACGGGGGCGGGCATGGTCTTCAGCTTCATCTCTCCGGAAATTTCCGCAAGATCCTGCCCCGTGATCTTCCATTCCGCGGAAAAATCGGGAGGAACTTTCCCCGAGGGCTGGACGAAAACAAGGAAACATGCGGGAGTCCAGGGCAGGACGCTGTAGGGCCCCAGAACCGCGTACACCGCCGAAAAATTCAGGTCTCCGCAGGGGAGCTCCCAGCGGACTTTCCCGCCGGAAAGCTTTTCCTGCCGGGCGGAAGCGATCTTTTTGGCGCGTCTCGTGACGGCAAAGTGGGTGACCCGGAAACTTTCCGGAAGGGTGATAAAAAATTTCACCTCTTTGGCGGAAAAGGCCTTCCCCTTGGCGTAGCTGTAAAAGGAGAGAAGGGAGGGGGCGTTGGAATATATCGTCCCGATGCGGCAGTCGTAAAATCCGTCCGGAGCCGTGCGCACCTCCAGTTCCCCGCCGGAAAGAGGGAAGAAAACGAGGAAGAAGAGGGAGAACACAAGGAAAGAAGCCGTGTTCCGCATGAAAAACCTCCTTTTTTCGTTATCCGATGCGGATGATTCCAAAGTCTTTCAAATATTCCGGGGGCAAGAAGATCTCCAGTTTTCCGTCTTCCCTGCGGGATGTGCGCAGGGGGACGGCGGCAGCCGAAAGCGTTTCGAACTCCGCCTTTTCCGCAACGGCGTCTCCCGTTTCCACAAGGAAGCGCCACGCCTCCCCGGTATGGGCGGGGAAGGGGGGCATATCGTCATGGGAGACGGCTTTGCCTTCCATTCCCGAAAGCGTGCCGGAGGCGTTGAGGAGGCGCACAAAGATCTTTTTCCCGTCGGCGCTTTTCCATGGGACGGCCAGCACCAGATCCGGCACCTGACAACGGAGGGCTAGCGGGGCGAGATCCGAAAGAAATTTTTCCACGATGTTCCGCGCTTCTTCCCCCTTGTCGTACTCTCCGTTGTACACGGGAGGCTCT
This sequence comes from Lentisphaeria bacterium, assembly GCA_017613255.1. GTDB lineage: Bacteria > Verrucomicrobiota > Lentisphaeria > Victivallales > UBA1829 > RGIG5327. The sequence goes on along the minus strand of JAGAEF010000262.1, from coordinate 3,646 downwards.
CCCGTGGTGAAACGGGCCGTCCAGACTCCCACGCAGTCTTTCCGCATGGGCATAAGCTTGTAGACTGCGCCGTACCTGTGGAGATCGGGGAACTTTTCCAGATGACAAAAGGCCTCTTCCTCCGTATCCGGATACCCGAAGGCGTAGCCCAGCGTAAGGATCTTTCCTTTGCCTTTTCGGTAAGTCATGATCTCTTTTGGCGTGTGGTTCCGGGGGAATCCCCAGAGCTTTTCCCACTCTTCTTCGCTTCGGTCGCCTCCGTCGTCCCCCAGGATCCCGGAGGTCCCGGTAAGGACAAGGGTCCCCCCGTTCTCCGCATAGGAAAGAAGCTTTTCGATCTCCTTATCCCGCAAAAGATGTAGATCCATGACGCAGAGGACGGGGTACTTTTTCCATTTCTCCTCGTCTTCCGTGCCCGCCAGATCGCAGGGGATGTTCCGGAAGAAACAGCTCTGAAGGAAGAACTTCAGGCGGCCCGCTTCATAGGCCACGTCCATATGCCGGTTCTCCAGAGAGTCCAGAAAGGCTATGGAACTCATCATTTCGGAGTCGAAAAGCTCTTCGGCGTGTTCTTTTTCGTAATTGCGCAGTGGCGTTTCGTCCAGCTCCTCCGCGTTCCGGGGGGCATTGGTGTACATGGCGCCCGCAAGACGGGCCAGACCCCAGGTGAAGCGCAGCGTTTCCGGCTTTTCCGCATAGAACATCATCATGTGGGGGATCTTCCGTCTTTCCGCCACCATGCGGCGGTGGAGCTCCTCCATATAGAAGCCGGGAAAACTGTAGCGGATGATGCTGCCGAACATGCACTCCTGAAAGAACCAGTCCAAGGCAGGTGCATCTTCCACGCAGTAGCAGGCCCCGTTGGCCGCAAGAGCGTCCGCCACATAGTTGGGCCGGAGCATCTTTTTGCCCAGTTTTTCGTAATGGAGCTTGACCTTGCAGTGGAATTCCCGGACCATATCGTGCCGGAAACGCATCCACGCCCGGAAGGAGGGATTTCTCGTGTCCCCGAACCACGCGTCCCACTGCTCCTTTTCCGGCAGGGAATAGGAGGTCCTTTCCCGGAATTTTCTCCGGCAGGACTCGCACCCGCAGGGGCCGAAAAACTGCACGTCGTCGGTCATGATCCCGTCCAGACCGCACGCATACTCTCTTTCCAGTTCCTTGAGATACTCTTCCACGAATTCATCGTTGGAAGGGCAGTTGGCAAATCCCCCGTAGGCTTCGATGGGCTTGCCCGTGCCGCCGTGGATCTGGATCCACTTCCTGTCCTCCCTTGTCATATCCAGCTGATACTCCCGGAAGCCTTCCCAGGAGTCGGGGGAGGAGAACCTCATGCGGAAGAGATTTTCCATCCTTTGGCGGTAGTCCGGCGTGGCAGGATAGTAGGAAAGAATGGCGGAATGGTGTTCGATGACCTTGATCCCGAACTTATGCCCCGCTTCGCAAACGCGGCGCAGGCAGTCCCGGATCACATCCCAGTGGGGGCGGAACCCCCAGCGGAAATGGGTTATCCCGAAGAGGATCACATGGGTGATCCCCCTTTGCGCATACAACTCCATCTTCCGGTCCAGCGCGGAAGGGTCTTTGGGGAACATCTCCTCGTCGTTGCACCAGAACCAGCCGAAACGCGCTCTGCTTTCCTTCATCGGACCGGGACCTCCCGGAATCCGGCGGAGGGATATTTCTTCTGAAGGCCCTTCATGATGAGATTGTACCGCCTGTAGAAGGGCTTCGTGCCTTCGTTGGGAACGCCGTTGAAGAAGGGCTCGATGACCCGGGGCGTCCCGGAGGAAACGATTTTCTGTTTCCGGACGGGGTATTTCTTCTCCTTGGTGAAAAGAACAGTTACGAAACTTCCCGGAGGAACGTTCAGGAAAATCCCTTTCTCCCGAAGCGTTTCCGCGTCATAAACGCCGGGAAGCGTATAGTGTTCCCCGTTGTCGGAAACGTTGGCATAGAACTTGCCTTCCGGGAAGACTTGAGAAAGGAAGGAAGCCTCCATCTTTTCGAAATAATTCCAGTTGAAGACCGTGAAAAGGGCGAAATCTTTTCCGGCGTGTCCCACGATCTGGCCGCTTTTGAATTTTTTGTGGTAGTTGTAGAACCAGTTGGAAAGGTACCCTTTTTTCATCTCCTTTTCCAGCTTGTCCGTGAGGGGGGCGCTGTCCCGGAGCGTGATTTTTTCCCGCCCTATGCGGGTTTCCCGGTCCAGATAGGGTTCGAATTCTCCCGCATAGTCCAAGCCTTCCGCGATCCCGGTAAGGGCTTCCGCGTCGGCCGTGAACACATTCGCCGTGACCTCCACGCCCTTTACGCCTATGGCAAAGTCCTGGGCGATCTCCAGTCTGTGGAGCATCCTGCGGAAGTCCACGCCCAGCCCCTGAAATCCCTTCTTGAGCCCGAAGTCCTTTCTGCCGTAGATGCAGAAATACCCCCAGTTGACCCAGTGAAGAGAGGTGGCCCGGGCGATCACCGGCTTCTGCAAAGCATAGATTCCGTCGGTCCGCTTCTGCAGGAAGGTCTCCAGAGCGTAAACGCTGGAAAGTTCGGTCCCCAGCACGTCCGCGTCATGGAAATCCACATACTCGTCGAAGAGCCGGGGATCTTCGGCGAAATAGACCATGCCGTAACTTTTCAGATCCGGCATCCAGGTGCTTTCCAGCCCCAGATCCGAGTTCCATCCGATGGATACACCCAGCTCCTTGCGGAGAAGTCCCAGCACTCTTGCATAGGTGTAACAGCGGAACTTGTACCATTTCCACGGGTCTTTGGCCACCAGTTCCCCGGGGGAGAGTTTCAGGCATTCTTCCTTGTCGAAGCCGGAGAAGGCCGCATACTCCTCCCGGCAGGAAGTGCAGTAGCAGTTGTCGTAGGGGGTGGGCTCGTAGTCGGTGAAGAAGAGCTTGAAGCCCCGTTTGATGTAGTCGGAGTAAAACTGCCGCATGTAGGCGCGCACGGGAGAGTCCTTCTGCCCGATCCTCGTGATGCAGTAGATGTTGAGGGCATAAGTGCGGGGTCCCTTGTGCCTGATCTGGCGGGTTCCCCCCGCATCCAGCACGCAGTCCTTTTCCGTGACGTCGAATCCTGCTTTCTTCATATCCGCGATCTCCTTGCGCTGGGAGTAGCCGAAGACCTGGCAGGTCACATTGTCCTTGAATCCGTATTTGGAGAGCTCGCTTACGGGGATGAGCTTTTCCGGGAACCATTCGCCCCCCGTCTCCCGGATCCCGGTGACGCCCGCGTCGCGCAGGACCTTCAAATTCGCCGTGAGATTTTCCATATCCCACGCTTCCCGCAGAAAGCCCAGAGAGGCCCATACCGTAAAGTTCCTGGGCCGGAATTTGAGCTTGGGGGCCTTCATGGTGAAGAGATCCATCTTCCCGGAAACCTCCTTCACGTTCTTGCCCGTGATCTTCCATTCCGCCGTGAAGTTTTCCGGGAGATTTTTGCCCGGCTTCACGAAGAAGACCAGCGCGGAATCCGTCCACGGGACCGTGGGACGCCATGCGTGCTTGGAAATTTTGTAAACCGAGCTGAAGGGGACTCCGCCCGCCCGGATCTCGTAGGTCGTTCTGCCTTCCGCCGTGTTCAGCTTGACGATGCTCTCTTTGGTTCTGGGCCTGCGGGTGACGGAAAAACGGGT
>JAGAEF010000261.1 GCA_017613255.1 Lentisphaeria bacterium | reverse complement strand
TGAGATCCCATGTTTTTGTCCTTTGTCTTGTCGCAGAGAAAAAGGTAACTTGGGATCTCTTTTTTGTCAAGTCAGAAAAATTTTGTGGGATATCTGTGATTATTTTTCAAATATTCTCGGAAACACCCTTGCAATTCTCCCGTTGGCAGGCTATAATAAATATAATAAAACGTGTTTCGGGAAATGTCGCGGGAAACGCGACGGAAATCGGGATCAAAGACCGGGAGAGTATGATATGCGTAAAATAGTTCTTTTCGGGATAGCTGCGGCCTCCGCGCTTCTTGCCGTCTGTCTTTCTTCGTGCAAATCCAGAGAATCCTACATGGACGAACGGGCGGAAAAGGCCGTGCTGGATACCCAGCGGGCAAGGTATATGGAGCTTTCCGACGGCCGCGCGTACACCCTCGACCAGTGCATCAAGTTCGCGCTCAAGCACAATCTGCAGGTCCGGCTCCATGAACTGGACGTGAAGGTGGCCCAGGAAAACAAGATGGCGGAACTCATGGGCATGCTCCCGGAACTGAACTTCAACGAAAACTTCACGGCAAGGAGCAATACGGCCGCCTCCGGCAGCGAAAAGATCAAGGAAAGCGGAAGCACTTACGGATACAGCACCAGCGAAGAACGCCAGGTGAACTACTTCAATATCGACCTTCTGTTCAGCGTCATCGACCTGGGGCTGAGCTACTGGAATACGGAAATCGCCCACAACAAGGCCCTCCTCCACAAACAGCGGGCCGTCCGCGTGACCCAGAACATCCAGCTGGACGTGGTGAAGGCGTACTTCAAGGTCGCCGCGGCCCAGCGGGCCAAGAACAGAACCGAAAAACTTCTCGAGGACACCCGCAAGCGTTCCGAAGAGATCCGCAAACTTTCCACCCAGGGAAAGGTGGATCCCATCATGGCCTTCGATGTGCAGAGAAAGTTCACCGCCATGGAAAAACAGCTCACCGGGTACGTGAGGGTCTACACCAACGCCTGCGTGGAACTGCGCACGCTTATGGGACTCTATCCCAGCCCCATGATCTCCGTGGACGAAAGCTGTCTCGACTCCTTCCCCTCCGTTCCCCTCCCCTCCATCGAACTCATGGAACAGATCGCCCTCCTCCAGCGGCCGGAAATGTATGAAAGCGACATCCAGCGCCAGATCAACGTGATGGAGTGCCACAAGGTGATCCTGATGATGTTCCCCAACGTGAAACTGTACGCGGACTGGAGCAACAGCAGCAACAAGTATCTCTACCACAGAAGCTGGATGGAGCTGGGGATCCGTGCCGCCTACAATCTCCTGCTCCTCCCTCACCAGATCGCCAAGTACTCCGCCTACAGCAAGCAGGTGGAGGCGGAAACCATGAAGAGATATGCCCAGTCGCTTGCCGTAATGGCCCAGGTGCGTCTGAGCCACGCCAATCTCCGCTCCGCGCTGGAACTCTACAAGAAGGACAAGAAGATCAGCGACGATTACAGGAACTATCTTTCCAGAGCAAAAGAGCTTCAGGGTTCCGGCTCCGGGAAGTTCAAGGGTGCCGACGTGGAATATATGCAGCTGGAGACCGTGAAGGCGGAAATCGACTCCGTCCTTGCTCTGGGGAACTGCTATGTGGCCCACTATCAGCTGCTCAACGCCATGGGCGTGGACAATGCGGACTTCCGGACCATCGACACCTATACGGAAGAGCTTGCGGATGCGCAGAAAGCGGCGGAAAAGGTCATGAAGGAAGCGCGTATGGAATACAACGAGGAGCGCATCAAGGAGGAACACCGCCTTGCGGAAGTTGCCGCGGAGAAGGAAAAAGCGGAAAGCGACCGTCAGCTCGAGCTTCTGAGAAAGAAAATCAACGAAGAGATCGACAAAAAGGTCTCCAGAGAGAAGGTTCCCGCGGGAACCGTGAAGTAAAACACAGCTATTTTTGCATATCAGGAATACACCACGGAGGAACGAATGAAGAGCAGCAGGTTTTCCCTCATAGTGACTTTGGCCGTCGCCGGAGGCGCGGCAGCGATCCTGTCCGGATGCCGGACGGAGGAGTCCTACCGGGAGGAGCGGAAAGTCAAGACGGCAAAGGTGTTCAGGGAAGCCAAGTCCAAGGAGTATATCAAAGGGACCGTGCTTACGCTTGACGAGTGCATCAGTTTCGCCATGCAGAACAATCTCAGCGTGAAAGTCGCCAACATGGAGCAGGATGTGGCGGAAAGGATGCGCGCGGCGGATCTTCTGGGAATGCTCCCGGACATCACCATATCGGACAACTTCACCTCCAGAAGCAACCTTCCCGGCTCCAGCAGCAAGGCGGTCGTGGGGGACGGCGCCACCTACGGGGCAAGCCGCAGTTCCGACAAGACCGTCAACAATTTCAATATCGATTTCGCTTTCAGCGTGCTGGACTGCGGACTTGCCTTCTTCAACACCCAGCAGTCCCATGACCGGGTGCTCCTTCAGGAAAAGGCCACGGAACGGATCCGGCAGAACCTGACGCTGGATGTGGTGAAACTCTACTTCCGCGTGGCAGTCGCCCAGCGGGCCTCCGTCATCACCAAGGACCTTCTTTCCAAGTGCGCGGAACGGGAAAAGCTGATCCTCGAACTCTACAAAGGGAAAAAGATCTCCGCATTCCTCGCCACGGAGGAGCTGAACAAGTTCACCGCCATGGAACGCCGTCTCCGGGATTACGAAAGAACCAACGAAACGGCCCAGACGGAACTGCGGGCGCTTCTGGGGGTGTACCCCGGGGAGACCATCAAGGTGGACGATTCTCTGCTGGACAAACTTCCGGAAATGGATATACCCGACACCTCCACGCTGGAACAGATCGCCATTTCCCAAAGGCCGGAACTGTTCGAAACGGATATGCAGAAGCACATCAATATTCTGGAGTGCCGCAAGACCCTCCTCATGATGCTGCCCAACGTGCGCCTTTACGGGGATTTCATCAACAACACCAACTCCTTCCTCATGCATCACTCCTGGTGGGAACTTGCCGTGCGCGCAGCCTACAATCTGCTGAAAACGCCCCAGTACATCTACCGTTACAGGGCATTCAGCGAACAGGCCTCCCTGGAAGAGCTGAGATCCTTCGTGCAGGCCATTGCCGTCATGTCCCAGGTGCGCATGGCAGCCACGGATATTCTCACCTGCCGGGAGCGTTACGAGATCAACGAGAAGGATGACAAGCACTATACCGCCCATCTGGAAAAGGTTTCCCGCACCAAGGTCGCCCCCGGATCGCTGACGGAACTGGAACTGGATCATCTGCGCATGGTGGCGGCGGAAACCCGCATAGAAAAACTCATTTCCCTGGGAGCCTGCTATATTGCCAACTATCGGCTTCTGAATGCGCTGGGAATCGAATCCACGGAGGCAAAAGTCCTGGATCCCATCAAGGAACAGCTTGCAAGGGCGAAAGAGAGAGCCGCGGAAAGGCTGCAGGAGGCGAAAGCGGAATTCGATGCCAGAATGGCGGCGGCGGAAGAGGCGCGGATCGCCCGGCTCCTCTTCGACGACGGCGTGACTCTTTACAACGAGAAGAAAATGGTGGATGCCTTCGAACACATGAGAAGATCTGCGGCCATGGGGAATGCGGAAGCCTGGTTCTGCATGGGCAAGATGTACTGGGCCGGGGCCGGGATCGAAAAGGATCTGAACAAGGCTCTGGAGTGTTTCGTCAAGTCCGCGGACCTGGGGAAAAAGGAGGCGCAGATTCTGGTGGGCTGGTCCTACTACAAGGGCGGTCCGGTGAAACAGGATCTTGCCCTTGCGAAGAAATACTACCGCATGGCGGCGGACAACGCGGACGAGCGCGCCTTCTACTGGCTGGGCATGATCAGCTTCGACATGAAGGACTACAAGGACGCCATGTACTACTTCAAGTACGCGGCCCGGGGCGGGGATATCGGTTCCATGGTCTGGGTCGGGACTTTGTACAGAAACGGACTGGGAGCGAAGCCCGACTACGACAAGGCTCTGCTCTGGTACGAGCGCGCCGCGAAGAAGAACAACGCGGATGCCATGAACTGCCTGTATATGATGTATGCGGGCGGGTACGGCTGTCCTCCGAATCAGGAGAAGGCGGCCCAGTGGCTGAAGAAATATGAGGAAGCCACAAGCGCCCGCTGATTCCCCCTTTCGGGACATTGGCGGCATTTGCGTGTTTTCCATGACCGAAAGACGGAGTCCGTACAGCGACTTCCTGAAAAGATTGCCGGACGCACGGGTCCGGCTTTTTTATTGTACCCTTTAGGATGAAACGATGAAGAAACCCACGGCAAAAGTTCTGGTGAACCTTTCTCTGGACAGGTGTTTCGACTACCTTGTCCCGGAACATCTTGCCGGCAAGGTGAAAGTGGGTATGAAGGTCACCGTTCCCTTCGGGAAAAGCAACTCCCTGCGGGAAGCCTATGTGGTGGCGCTGGGCAGCATCGGAGAGGAGGAGGCGGGAAAGTACAAGGATATTTTCGAGATCTGCAAAAACTTTCCCGCTCTTTCGGACAATATGGTCCTTCTGGCGGAATGGATGGCGGACTACTACTGCTGCGCCAGGGAAGTGGCGGTCCGCGCGCTCCTGCCCGGAGCCGTGCGCAGCGGAAAAGTGCGGGAGAAAACGAAAAAAGTCTATTTCCTGCCGGACACGGCAAAAGCCCTTGCCTACATGAAGGAAAATCCCCGGGCGAAAGGAAAGAACGCAGTCCTGCAATCCCTTCTCCAGCGCAGCGGCACGGATAAGGAATATATCCTTTTCGATGCGAAAGTGAGTCCGGGCGTTCTGGAAGAACTCGTCAAACTTTCTCTGGTTTCTTTCGAGGAGATCGTGGTGGAACGGGAGTTTTCCCATGCCCGGGGGATCGTCCGGTCCGCCCCCCGTCAGCCGACGGAGGAGCAGGCAAAGGCGCTGAAGGTCATTTACGAAAAGATGGACGGTCAAAACCCGGAGGGGCCGCATACGGTGCTTCTCCACGGCGTGACGGCCTCCGGAAAGACGGAAGTCTATCTTCAGGCCATCGCCCATGCCGCCGAACAGGGGAAAGAAGCCATTGTTCTTGTCCCGGAGATCTCGCTTACGCCCCAGACGGTGGAACGGTTCCGTTCCCGGTTCGGGGACATGGTCAGCGTCCTGCACAGCGGGCTCACGGATCTGGAGCGGTACGAGGAGTGGATGAAGGTCCACTCCGGCAAGGTGAAGATCGCCGTGGGCGCCCGGTCCGCGCTTTTCGCGCCCTTCCGGAATCTGGGGCTGATCGTGGTGGACGAAGAGCACGACTCCTCCTACAAGCAGTCGGAAGCGCCCCGGTACAATGCCCGGGACGTGGCAGTCCTTCGGGGCAAACTGGAAAACTGCACGGTGATTTTAGGTTCGGCGACCCCCTCTCTGGAGTCCTATAAAAACGCTCTGGACGGGAAATACACTCTCTGCGAAATGAAAAAGCGTACGGACGAACATATCGTCTTGCCGGAAGTAAAGATCATCGACATGCGTCTGGAAACGGATGACGAAGGAAAGAGACCGGTCTTTTCCAAGTTTCTCATCGAAGCGGTGGAAAAACGCATCGCCATGGGAGAGCAGAGCATCCTTTTCTTCAATCTGCGGGGGTATGCAAGAAAACTTGTCTGTACCGCCTGCGGGGAGTACAAGGCGGAGTGCCCGGAGTGTTCCGTAGCCTATACCTATCACAAGCGTGCGGGAGTCCTGCGCTGTCCCCGGTGCGGAGCAACCGTTCTGGCGCCGGAAAAGTGTCCGCTGTGCGGCTCCGGGGAGCTGAAATATACGGGCGTGGGGACGGAAAAGATCGAAAACATCTCCTTCGACGTGTTCAAGGGCGCCCGGATCGCCCGCATGGATTCGGACGCCATGACCACTCCCCGGAAATATGAGGAGGTCCTGAGCAGTTTCCGGCGGGGGGAAACGGACATCCTTGTGGGCACGCAGATGATCGCCAAAGGGCTCCATTTCCCCAACGTCACTCTGGTGGGGCTGGTCAATGCGGATATCGGACTCAATATGCCCGACTTCCGGGCCTTCGAACGGGGTTTCCAGCTGATCACCCAGGTGGCGGGCAGGGCGGGAAGGGGGGAAGTGCCCGGAGAAGTGCTCGTGCAGACGACCCTTCCTTTCAATCCCGCCGTCTGCTGTGCGGCGAACCACGACTTCCAGGGGTTCTACAAAGAGGAGATCCAGATCCGGGAAGAGCTGCAGTATCCCCCCTTCGGCCACCTCATGACGGTGCATTTCGACGGGGAGGATCCCTCCCGCGTCATGGAAGAGGCCCTCGCCCTTATGGAAAAAGTCCTCCCATTCAAAGACGCTTCCACCATCTACGAGGAACCGGCCAGCGCCCATTTCGAGCGCATCAAGGGGAAATACCGGTTCATGGCGGTTTTCCGCGCGGGGAATCTTGCCCCCCTGCGCCGGGCCTTGCGGAAGGAGATCTTCACGGGAGCGTACAAACGCAAAGGCGTGGACATCTATGTGGATGTGGACGCTCTTTCCCTGCTGTAACGCAGATCTCCGGGACAAGCCTTGAAGGCAAAAAAAAAGCCGACCCGCAAGGGGTCGGCAAAGAAAGCTGGAGAAGATTACTTCTGACCAACCAGAAGGCCGTCGCCGTAAACCAGGCTTTCGATGGAGATACCGAAGAAGGTGTTGTAGTACACGTTCTTGGAACGGGGGCCGGAGGTCGGGGTACGGGCGGACATGCATCCACTGAGGGCACAGACCATGGCGGCAGCTGCGGCGATGACGAGAAGTTTTTTCATGATTTTTCTCCTGTTTTGGGTTTTTAGGAGCCCACGATGAACTCCCTTCTTCCCATAATGTAACTGTCTTTCCTCAAAATGCAAATACCAAAAGAACAATTTTTCGTTTTTTTTCGAAAATTTACCGGATCCGCGGGGGATTCCTCCCTGCGGTGCGGGAAAAACCGTTTCCGGTGAAAAACCGCTGCAGTCCTTCTGCCAAGTGCCGGAAACCCCCTTTTCGGCGAAAAAGACACAATGCGCTCTTTACAATTCCATGCGAAGAGATATATTAAGCAGTATAAACAAAAAGTTTTCCGAATAAAAAAAACGCCGCTGCGCGTAAGGAAAGGAAGAAAATGTCGTCGGACAGATGGATCTATTACGATTTTTCCGGGGAAAAAGTGCTGGAGGACCGGCAAAACCTTGTAAAGGAGGGCTCGTTTTTTGCCTTCGATGTCCGTTTTTCGTGTGAGGAAGGAGGGAGTTTCCTCCTGCTGGTGGACTGCCCCCGGAACCAGAACGAGCCTTTCGGACTGCAGGAAGTTTCCGTCAACGGACGCGTCTACGATATGAGGGAAGATTCCCTCCCCTATTTCATCGGTCCCCACGGCGGAAGAGAGGGGATCTTTCTGGATCTTCCCGCAGGAGAAAGCCTCCTGAAAATCAAGGGAAAAACAGAGGCGAAAGAGCCGGAAAAGCATGTCAGACTTTCTCTTGTCAAAGACCTGTTTCCCCCTGCGGAAAAGGTTGCTTCCTACTCCGTTTTTTACGATCTTACCCCGGAAGAGCCGGAACGGGAAAAAGCGAAAGAGGAAGACAGCATTCCTCCCGGCTTTCTTCCCGGCATCGGGTGCAGGCAGGTCCCGGGCCGATTCGGTTTCGTAAAGGGCGACGGCGTCCTGGATTCCACCATGTTCACTCTGGGAACGGTCTGCAAGATGTACATGGCGGGGCATCCCCGGTACAAAAAGCCTTTCATCTGGCACTATTCCACCTTCCCGGACGGGGAAAATTCCTACCGGGGGAGCGCCACTCCGGCAAGAACGCCCATCACCGGAGACAAGGTCACGATCAACCACCTTTCCAGCACCTGGGAAACGGACTTTTCCGGAACGAAATTCCGCTGTACCTACTCTCTTGCCTCTCCGGGGATCATCACGGAAAGCTCCGGAGACGTCATGACGCTTTCCCAGCTGGAATATGCGGGAAACTACCGTTATGCCCTTCTCGTGCGCAAGGGAGGCAAAGCGCAAGTGTGTTCGCTGGACAACCTTTCCCTGGAGGACATGGGTGAAAACTTTCTTCTGCTCTTCTCCTGCACGGAATTTCCCGATCTCCCGCTTCTTCTCGTCTTCCAGAAAAAGCCCGGTTCCGTGAAGGTCGTTTACGATGAAAAGACCCGTCGACTGAGCAAAATCGTTTTCGGCTCCTGTCCCCTTCTCATCACAAGCACGCCTTACGGGATCGAATCCTTCGACCCCATTGCGCCGGACGATGAAGATTTCATCAGGAAAAGTCTCCGGATCTGCCGCTTCTGGAGCAGGGCGTTCCTTGCCTATCCCGTCCGGTGCGAAGAGTATTACAGACACGACGAGGAAAAGCGCCGCACGCAGATCCTGCAGAAATTCTCTTTCCGGTACATAGAAGACGACTGGGGGACCGTTCCGCTGGAACTTGCCCCCCTGCCCCCCGTTTCCCAGCTTTCCGGCGTGATGGAAGCGGACGAAAACGAAGACTTTTTCTTCCCCTCCCAGTTCGGGCCCCTGAAGGGAAAGAAGAACTCCTCCACCTCCCGCTATTCTCTTCCCTGGATGCCCTGCGAGCGGAAATTCCCGCTTCTGGATGCTTCCGACAAGACACTTCTTCCCGCCCTCCTGAAACAGGGATTCGATCCGTATATGGACTTTGTCCAAGCCTTTCCGCCGCCCGCCCAGTCCTACCCCTACGCGGGGGCCTTTCTGGAGCCTTACGCCTTTGCTTCGGCCCTGACCAACTTCCTTTCGGAGGAGGATCAGGCAAAACTGCGGAACAATCTCGCCCGTGCCCTCTGCTTCATCTGCGACGAAGAGGCAACGGGGGATTACAGGGTCATCGACTGGAGCAAACTCATGCGCTCTTCCCCGGAGGATGGAGAACTCATCGACTACTATGCGGATCCCGCATTGCGTCACCTTGCCCTGAAACTGTGGAACACGAGGAAAGAACCCTTCACCGGGCAGGAATACACGGTCTGCTATCTCAATGCGTTCTACTTTTCCGAAGGGGCGCTCAAGAAAGCCACAAGGGAGGAGATCAGGAACCTTGCCGTCCCCCTCATCGAAAACGACTGGGGGCTGGGGCTGACCTTCTATTATATCTTCCTTGCGGCGCTGGGAAGCGGGGACGTGGAGCCCATCCGGAAATGCTTCCCGCTTCTCAAAAGCGCCTTCCACTTCTTCGAGATCTTCCACGACTGGGCGTGCATGGGCTCCGGCTACAGCGAAAACGGCGTGACCTGGTGCGAAGGAGCCAACTACGGAGCCTTCACCGCCTTCACCCAGCTGTGCGAACTTCTGGAGGAAAAGGAGAGTCTTTCCCTCGCCCGGTACTACAGCAGCAAGCAGTTCGCTCTGCGCATGGGCATTTTCCGGGCAAGCTACTACTATTTCCACAAGTATTTCGGCATCCCCCCCTACGACATCTGCCAGTCCTTCCGGGAGGGCAATCAGATCTACGGACAGTTCCTTTGCGCGCCCAAGGACATAAAAAAGGACGGCTACCGCCCCTTCACGCTGTACAAGATGAGTACGGAAGGGCTGTACGGGGAACTCTTCGAAGGGGCAAGAAAATTCTTCCCGGAGGACTGGAAAAGGGTGCGCGCGCTCGTGGGGAAGGATATGCACGAACAGACGGAGTGTTCTCCCGCCTCCTGGGGGATCCTGGAACAGACGGCGGTCTATCTCATGAGTCTTGCCCTGGATCCGAACGTGCCTTCGGAATTCTTCGAAAAGGAGCTTTTCTCCCTCAAGGAGAAGGGGCTTCTCATGGGGAAATGGCGGGGGATCCATATCTTCAGCCGGAGACTCCCGGAAAACGCGTGGGAGGTCCAGCTGAAGGCGTGGAACAGGATGAAGGAGCACCCCTTGTGGCTCACGCTTTGGAAAGGGGTGAGTCTCCTTTCCGCGGAATGGACGGGGAAGGAAGCGCGTCTTCGCGTGAAAAGGCACGATCTCCCGGAAGGGGAATTTTCTTTCGTAAGGTTCGGCTGCAGGAAAGCGCCTTTGGCGATCCTTTTCAATGGGAAGAAAGCGGAAGGGAAATTCGACGGAAAAAGTTCTTCTCTGGAGATCAAGATCCCCTGCGACGGCATTCTCACGTGCATTTATGAGGAAAAATGAAGAAAAAATCGGGTGTTTCATACTACCGTGAAACACCTGTTCGTACCTGCGGATGAGTTTCCTTTCCGGCCGTTTTCCGCAGAAAGTCGTGGCGGAAAAACGGAATTTTTTGTCGCTTTTTGAACGCACAAAATTCCTTGCAAAATCCGATTCCCGCTGTACATTAACTTTCGGGAAATGCGTCCGTGTTTTTCCCGCGGACAAAAAAACATCGTACGAAAAACAAGCCGTTGCCATAACTGAAACAAAAGGAGAAAGCCCATGAAAACGGAACAGCGCCTTTCTTTCGGGAAGAGATCCTTCACCCTCATCGAACTCCTGGTGGTCATTGCCATCATCGCCATCCTTGCGGGGATGCTTCTTCCCGCGCTGGGCAGAGCGCGCAATACCGCAAGGAGCATCCAGTGCAGAAGTCAGCAGAAACAGCTGTATCTTGCCGCCATGCTGTACGCCGCCGACTACAAGGAGTGGTTCCCGGGCATCTACAAGAGGGACGTGAGAGTGGACGCTGTCGGCACGTCCGCCCCCTACCGGCAGTATCTGGGCATGTCCCAGCTCCGGTGCCAGCAGTTCTTTTCCTGTCCCGCCGCCAGATTCATTATGACGGACAATTTCAACTGGCTGAGTCTGCGCTATTCCGGCTTCGTGGGGGGAGCAAACAACTATACTCCCATGAATCTCAAGATGTTCGGGCGGGGCGGGACGAAATCTCCCCCCACAAGCAAAGTGCTTGCCTTTGCCGACAACTCGGAAGCCCATCCTTCCGGATGCGGCTGCGGCGCCTACGGATTCTTCCGGACCACAGGGTGTATCACCACCCCCAAGGCGGGGACGGATCCCCAGGGCGGCACCGCTTTCCGGCACAACGGGAGCATGAACTTCGTCACCCTTGCGGGCAATGCGGATTCCATCAAGGGGTATAACGGAATGGATTCGACCACATTCTACAACCGGCTGCAAATGACCTCTCCCAGCTACTGGGCGCTGTACAAGGCCGGGGGCAGACCCAGTGATTCCACCGGGTACACCGACATCTGATAACGGACAAAAAGGAGTAAAAAATGAGCAGCTTTTCAGGAAAAAAGATCATGAAGAACGTTTTCGCTCTTCTGGCGGCGGTGTGTTCTCTGGCGCTTTCTGCCGCACAAGATGAGCTTCCGAAGATCCGCCGGACGGACAAGGTCCCCTTCAACAACAAGGGGCAGATCCTTCCCGCCCTCTGGAAAAAGGCGGATACGCTTGGACGCTTCAGCATCCCGGGGCAGGCGACGGTGGCCGTCAACCAGACGGAAGTGCAGCTTCTGTACGACAAGGAGAATCTCTATATCTCCATCCGAGGGAAACGGGTGCCCG
>JAGAEF010000260.1 GCA_017613255.1 Lentisphaeria bacterium | reverse complement strand
CAGCCGTTCCCCAGCATGAGGCCGATCCCCCAGAAGTCGTGGCCTTTGCCGGGCTTTCCGTCGTGGCGGCCCACCACTCTGGCCGCCGGAAGAAAATTTATATCGTCGAAATAATTCATGTTTTGTCCGAAATTGCGTAACAATTCCCTTTTTTGCGTATTGAAAAATCGGTTCGTCCGCAGTATAATATACCATGCGGGGAGAGTCGTTTCAAATCCGGGAGAGTGCAGAAAATTGCGAAACTCTTTCCGGGGAATACAACTTTCGGGCGCGCCGGGCTCTTCGGCGCAAAGAAAAGATTTCTGAAAAACAACAACCGTACCTTTCGGGGGCGGCTCAAAAAAACAGGGGAAAAAAGATGGAAAAGATCCGTATGGGAGTCGTGGGACTGGGACACCGGGGAAGACACATGTTCAAACTTGCCGCCGAGGCGTTTCCGGATCAGGTGATCCCCGCCGCCGCCTGCGACATCATCTCCAGCAACTGGACGGAGACGAAATGGCTTCAGACGCGCCCCATGGGCGAGATCTTTCCGGAGGCAAAGTTCTACACCGACTTTTCCGCCATGCTTGCGGAAGCCGAACTGGATGCCGTCATCATCGAGACGGGCGCGGATATCCACGCCCAGTTCTGCGCGGACGCCCTGAAGGCGGGGGTCAACGTCCTTAGCGACATTCCCGTGGTGGCCACCGTGGAGGAAGCGGAAATGCTCTGGAAAGTGCATAAGGAATCCAAGGCCATGTTCTCCACAGGCGCCAACGCCAACAAGACCCGCTACTCCCGGATGATGCGGGAGCTCTGCAAGGCGGGACTTCTGGGAAAACCCTACTATATGGAGTCCGAATATGTCACGGGGCAGCACTGGGAGGACAAAGCCTATTCCAAGGGCCTCACCGAAAACGGCGACTGGCGGAAACTTCTCTGCCCCATCCGCTACTGCACCCACTCCCTTGGGCCCTTCCTTGCCTTCATGGATGAGGATCTGCGGAAAGTTTCCTGCTTCGGGACAGGGCCGCAGGCGCCCATCGAAGAGTACCACGGCTTCCCCAAGGACGACGTGCAGACCGCCCAGTTCCAGACGGATTCCGGCGTAGTCATCAAACTTCTGCGCACGGGCAGGTGCCGGGCCAAGATCGGAAGCCACAACTACCGCATCTTCGGGACGGAAGGATATTTCGAAAGCCAGAGCGAACGGGGCAAGCAGGGGCAGATCATCCGGTACAACTCCACCAAATACTATCCCGCCTCCGAGCTTGTGGAACAGGAGGGCGGCTACATGCCCTATGAGTGCATCCACAATCCCGCCGCCACCGGGCACGGAGGAGCCGATTACGTGATTCTGGAAGAGTTCATCAACGCTTTGCTCACCGGCGGAGAATCCCCCATCTCCCTGCGGGAGGGGCTTCGCATGACCCTGCCCGGGATCTATGCGGAAATGTCTGCCAAACAGGGCGGAAAACTTCTGGAGATCAAGTATCCCTGGGACAACGAATGACGAACCCATAAGAAAGAGGAGTATTCCATGAAGTTTCCCCCGGAAAAAAGGAAAGGACAAGCGGTCCTGCGGAAGAAGAAGTTCACTCTGATCGAACTTCTTGTCGTCATCGCCATCATTGCCATTCTTGCCTCTCTGCTTCTTCCGGCACTGGGAAAGGCGCGGCAGAAGGCGCGTACGCTCAATTGTCTTTCCAACATGAGGCAGATCTATTTCTTCCATATAGCCTATGCGGACATGTTCGGGCAGTGGGCCTTCGCCTCCACCAACAAAGGCGTCGGACAAATGTACAAACGCAAGTACGTCACCTACCCGGAGGCGTATTCCAGTGATTTCGGACTGGGGATCTACAACTACCCGTACCGGGGAGCCAATGCTCCCAAATTCCTCCGGTGCCATACGGCGCTCACCGTGGGGCAGTCCGCGGGCTTCTATGACTCCGCCAACAACTTTTCCACCTATCCCACCTGCAACAATCTGGTCAAAGGCGTGAATGCTGCCCAGCCTCCCTACAACTGGCTCGGGACGGACGCAAGGGACGGGGGCACGGGAGCCCACGGCGGATATTTCAAGTACGATACCGCCAAGACGCCTTCCGTCCTCCATTACAGCCACTGCACCTACAACTATTCCGACCAGAAACTCAGAGGCTGGCACGGAAAGGGCGGCTACGGATGCACCATGCTTTTCGTGGACGGACACGCAAGGATCTTCGACATCCGGAAAGAGATGTATTTCGTCATCAGCACCTACAAGGGCGGATTCATTTCCGCCAATATTTCCTATTCCGACAGGAATCCCTGCAGCGGTTCAGGCAAAAGATGAAGCATAAACAATACAACAAAGGAGTTTGTCGTGGGTAAAAAGATTTGGATCGCGGCGGTTCTGACCGCCTGTGCGTGTGTTTCGTTTGCGGATGTGTTCCTGATGAAGGGGGGCAAAAGCGTCTCTTCCATCGTTCTCGATCCCAAGGCGTCGGCACCGGAAAAGTATGCCGCGGAGGAACTGAGCACCTATCTGGGCAAGATCGCCGGCGGCGACGCCCCGACCGTGGGGACGGCTCCGGTCGCGGGGAAATATCCCATCTATCTCAAGGTCACAAAAGACCCCTCCATGAAGGATGAGTCCTTCCGGATCACGGTGAAGAAAGACTCTCTTACCATCGAAGGAAAAGAGCCTGTGGGCGTGCTCTACGGCGCATACGGCATCCTGAAGAAGTACGGCGGGATCCGGTGGCTTTTCCCGGGCAAGGACGGAGAGTATTTCAAGGTCAGGCCCGATATAGTCCTTCCGGAAAAGAGCTGGGAGGAAAGCCCCTCCTTTGCCTGGCGGGATTTTCAGGTCACCTGCACCGGGCGGCCCGCTCCGGAAGAGACCCGCAAGTGGGGGATGCGGAACAATATGCGTTTCCATTTGTCTGCCTCCTTCGTGAAGAAGGAAAGGGAGAAGGTCGCCAAGATCGCCCCCATCCAGGTCGCCGGCGGACACAGTTTCGCCTCCCTTCTCCATCACGGGTACACCAAAAAATACCTGAAAAGCGCCAAAACCTACAGGGAGTACTGCGAGAAGCAGTTCAAGGAGCATCCGGAATACTATCCTCTCATCCGGGGCAAGCGCGTGAAGAGCTTCTCCGGCGGGAACAGTCCCCAGCCCTGCACCAGCAATCCCGACGTCATAAAGATCATGGGCAAAGAGCTGGGAGAGGCCTGCAAAAGCATGGACAAGGATCACCTTTTCTGGCTGAGCAACAACGACTGCACCCAGTGGTGCCAGTGTGAAAACTGCCGGAAGATCGATCCGGAGGAGGAGGCAAAGGAGAATCTGGTGGCCACACGGTACTGGACCTTCGCCAAAGCCCTCATCGACGAGGCCCAGAAGGTCTGCCCCGATTTGAAGATCATGGGAAGTTCCTACCAGAACTACTCCATACCGCCTACGGGGATCAAGGCGGACAAGCGGGTGAAGATCGTCTCCCTTGCGAATCTGCGCCGCTGCTGGAAGCACTCTCTGGACGACAGGAACTGCCCCACCAACCGCTGGTTCTACAACTACAACAAGCTCTGGAACGATTTCGGACTCCCCTGCCGCACCTACGAAATGCTCTCCACCTCGGGCAAGGAGTACATCCCCAACGAAAGGAAGCTGCTGGAAACTCTCCGGTTCTACAAGAAGGAGATGCCCAACATCGTCGGCCTCAATACGGAGATCTGCCCGCCGGACGGCTATTATGCCAAACGGTGGAAGGCATACGCCGAGAACATGTGGCGCAAGATCTGGCAGATCATGTATTTCTACACGCTTCTGCACTGGGATCTGGACACGGATTTCGAGAAGGAGTACGAGTTCGTCAACACATACTTCTACGGCAAGGGCTGGGAAGGGGGCATGAAGGAGTTCCGCAAGGAACTGGAAAAACTCTATCTTGGCAGCTCCGGCTGCTGGGGATACGGCGCCGACGCTCCTCTGGGAAAAATGCTGGATGTGCCGGGGGCAAAGGAGAAACTTCTCTCCCTTCTGGACAAGGCGGAAAAAGCCGCGGAAAAGGACCCCGATCCCCGGACGCTGGCCAATGTAAAGCTGGACAAGGAGCTTTTCAAAAAGACCTGGATCAAAGGGTATGAGGCGTTTACGGCCAACTACCGGGAGATCAAGGCCTTCCCTCTGCAGGGCAAGATCGTCATCGACGGAAAGCTGGACGAGGAGGACTGGAAAAACGCGGATACCACGACCAGATTCGCCAACGTGTTCAAGAAAGGCTCTCCCAAGTACCAGACGGGGGTGAAGCTTGCCTACGACAAGCAGAATCTCTATATCGGGATCGAGTGCATCGAACCTCTGGTGAACGAAATGCTTGTCTACTGCAAAAAGCATGACGAACCCGTGTGGAACGACAACAACGTGGAGCTGTGCATCAACGATCCCATTCTGGGGGCAAGTTTCTATCAGATCATGGTCAATTCCGACGGCGTGGTGTGCGACGGGATCACCAATCCCAAATTCTCCAAAGAGTACGACAGCGGCGCGGAGGTAAAGACCTTCAAGGCGAAAGACCGCTACTTTATGGAGATCCGCATCCCGGCGAAGAGCTTGATCGGCGGCACCTTCAAACCCGGGACCGTCCTGAAAATGAACGTGGTGCGCTGCCGCATGATCCGGGACAAAAAGGAGGAACAGGAAGTCTCCTCCTGGAGCATGAACCAGCCTCACAACGTGGATATTTTCCACCCCGTCAACTTTGCTCCTCCCCGGGCGGTGAACAAGGGGAGCCGCGCCATGCTGGACGGGAGAGCCTGGAAGAACGGCTCCTTCAACGAGTTCACCCTGAAGAAGAAATACCCCAGGCACTGGAAGGTGAACGGAGAAAAACTTCCCGCCTCCTGGACCCTTTCCAGCTCCGCCCAGTACGGCGGGGATATGGAGTATCTCGCCCATGAGGGGATGCCGGACAACTACTTCGTGCGGCTGAGAGAGGGGATGCTTCTCAATGCCCTGAACCTGAAGTCCGACGTGATTTCCGGCTCCTGCCGTCTGCGGGGCAAAGGAAAACTCAATCTGGCCGTTCTGCGCTTCAATCACAACTACAAGAAGAGCAAAGGGAATGTCAATGTCGCCGTGCTGGATGTGGACAGCACCGAATGGAAGTCCTATCCCTTCAAGTTCGACCGTCCGGGGACCAAGGACGAAAAGCAGTTCATGATGATCTGGCCCGCGAAAAAGGGCGACTGCATCGACATCGACGACTTCTATCTTGTGGACCGATGATCTGTTTTCCGGGAGAGGGGACTCTTCAGCAGGAAGTTTCCTTTCTCCCGGACTCTTTGATCTTCAGCGAGCAGAGGAATCCCACGACGGCAAGAATCGTGAGAAGAAGGAATACGGCAAGATAGGAATTTCTTCCGTAGGTCCGGATCCCTTCCACGATCTGCGGCGGGAAAAGATCCATGAGCATTCCCGCAAAGGTTCCCAGAAGCGCCACATACATGTAGGCGAGGAAGTTGGAGAAACTTGCGCAGACCCCCAGCGCGTCGGGGGGATTGGTTTCGCTGATGACCGTAAGGAATACGGGCGTCATGTTGGCGGAAAGCGCCAGAAGGAAGAGCCCTCCCGCAAAGATCCACGGGGCGGAACAGTGGAAAACGAGGGCAGTTAACGGTCCTGCCGTGGCAAGGAGAGTACCCGCCCCCATGGCCAGAATGAGGGGTCTTCTTCTGTTTCCCATTAGCTTGCTCAAAATGGGCGAAAAAAAGCTGGCGAAGGCGGAAAGCGCCCCCGTAGCGGTGAGGATCCAGCCCGCGGCAAGGGGAGTCAAATGGCAGTAGTCCTCCAGAAATTTCTTCCCCGCCACGGTCTGCAGGCAGTAGAAGATGGCAAAGGCGAATCCCGTGAGCAGATAGAGGGGGATGTTGTGTTTTTTCAGGGCGGGGGCGAAGACGCGCAAGTGAAAGGAGCTTTTCTGCGCGGGGGGCATTTTCACGCTGAACCGCAGAAGGAGGAAAAGAAGAAAGATCCCCGCCAGCACGATCCCGGTGAAAAGAAGCCCTTTCCTCCAGCCGATCCCGGGAATCTGGATGAACCGGACGAAGGGGGCGTTGGCGGCCATGCTTCCCGTGTAGCCGATGAGCATGGCCACCCCCATGGCCGGTCCGAAATTGCCCGGGAAGGTCCTTTTGGACTCCTTGATGACGCTTAAGTAGATGGTGCTGGCCCCTATCCCGGTAAGGATCCTGCTTGCATAAAGCATGGGAAGCGAGTTGCAAAGGGGGAAAAGCAGGCTTCCCCCGCAGAAAAAGATCCCGCCCAGGGTCATGAGTCGGTAGCCGCCCAGCTGATCCGCCAGCACGCCGGAAAAGAGCTGGCTTACGGCATAGACGTACATGAAAGTCGCCCCCATGGCGGTGATGCCGGCCGCCGAGGAGTCCAGATCCTTCTGCAGGTCGGAGAAGATCGCTCCGGGGATGACGGTTCTCTGGAAATTGGCGAAGAAGTAGAGGAGAAAGGCAAGAGAGAGAAGAACGAGGACACGCCTGCGCTCCGCACTCTCCGGGGAAACACGTTCTGTCATGATGAAGGATTCCTTCTTTTGGTGTTCCCCTACTATACAGCAAAAATGCTCGTTTTTCAAGGGAAAAGGGGGAAGAAGGATTTGATTTTTCCTCCCGTGCGTGTATATTAGAGACACACGCGAGAGTGGAAAAACCGTTACGAATAACAACAAGGAGAACTTTCATGAGCAAGATCACCGCTCCCCACATCTTCACCTCCGAATCCGTGTCCGAAGGACATCCCGACAAAGTCTGCGACCAGATCTCCGACGCGGTGCTGGACGCCTGCCTCAAGCAGGATCCGGAAAGCCGGGTGGCCTGCGAAACGCTGTGCACCACGGATCTCATCGTCATTTCCGGCGAGATCACCACCAAGGCGAAAGTCAACTGGGAAGAGGTTGCCCGGGGCGTGGTCCGGGATATCGGTTACACGGAAAAGGGGATCGGGTTTTCCGCCGATGACGCCAAGGTCATGGTGTGCATCCATGCCCAGTCTCCCGACATCTCCCAGGGCGTGACGGAAGGCCAGGGGCTGTTCAAGGAACAGGGGGCGGGGGATCAGGGCATGATGTTCGGCTACGCTTCCAACGAGACGGCCGAACTGATGCCCGCCACCATCCTGTATGCCCATAAGATCGTTGCGGAACTTGCCCGTCTGCGCAAGAGCAATCCGAAAAAGTATTCCTTCCTGCGGCCCGATGCCAAAAGTCAGGTCTCCATCGCCTACAAGGACGGCGTACCCCGGAAAGTCACCACCATCGTGGTCTCCCACCAGCATACGCCCGACATGAAGAAGGAGGCGCTGGAAAAGGTGGTCAGGGACGTGGTGAAAAAAGTCATTCCCGGGAAACTCCTGAAAGGGGAAATCAAGTACTACATCAACCCCACCGGGAACTTCGTCATCGGCGGCCCCAACGGGGATACGGGACTCACGGGCAGAAAGATCATCGTGGATACCTACGGCGGCGTGGGCTCCCACGGGGGCGGTGCCTTCTCCGGCAAGGATCCCTCCAAGGTGGACCGTTCCGCCGCGTACATGGCGCGGTATATCGCCAAGAACATCGTGGCCTCCGGGATCGCCGCAAAATGCGAAGTGCAGCTTGCCTACGCCATCGGAGTGGCCCAGCCCCTTTCCATCAACGTGGATACCTACGGGACGGGGATCCTGCCCGACGAGTGTCTGGAAAAGGTGGTGCGGCATGTCTTTGACATGACGCCCGCGGGCATCATCCGTCAGCTGAAGCTCAAGACCCCCCGGAACTGGTCCTACCGTCAGACCGCCTCCTACGGGCATTTCGGACGTTCCTGCTTCCCTTGGGAAAAGGTGGATCAGGTGGAAAAGATCCTTTCCGCCTGCGAAGAGCTTTTCTGCACGGACGAGTGCGAGTGCGAAAACTGCAAGGGGAAGAAGACCTCCGCCAAGGAGAAGTCCGCCAAGGCCGCTCCCGCGAAGAGCGGGAAGGCTGTGAAGGCTCCGGCGAAAAAGAAGGTTCCCGCGAAAAAGAAGTAAGAAGCCGTTTCCGGCGGGTCGACGATCCGCCGTTTCGGGCGGAAAAACGCATTACATAGCCGGAGAGACCATGAAAAAGATCAAAGTTCTGGGATCGGGAAGTCCCATTCTGGACGTGCTTCTCAAAGTGGATGATTCCTTCCTTTCCTCCTTTGTCAGCGGGGAAAAGGGGGGCATGAACATGATCGACGCTTCCGAACAGGAAAGGATCCTGAACAAGGCGAAGGAGAAGGGCTTTTCCGCGAAATACGCCGTGGGGGGCTCCGCCTTCAACACCATCTCCTCCCTTGCCCGTCTGGGATTGTCCACCTCCTTCATCGGCAAGACGGGGAAGGATCCCGACGGCGCGTATTTCCGGAAGGCATACGAATCCATCGGCGGGGATCCCTTCTCCCTCAAGGAGACGGATCAGGCCGCCACGGCCAACTGCATCTGCCTGGTCACTCCCGACTCCCAGCGCACCATGCGCTCCAATCTGGGGGCCTCCACTTTGATCACGCCGGAAGACATTTCCGAAAGCGATTTCCGGGAGGTCACCCATGTGCATATCGAAGGATACCAGCTTTTCCTCAAGGGCGTGGTGAAAAAACTTGTGGAAACGGCGAAAAAACACCATTGCACCGTGAGCTTCGACATGGCCTCCTTCGAGGTGGTGCGGCTCTTCCGCGGGGAGCTGGAAGCGCTTCTTCCGGACGTGGATATCGTTTTCGCCAACGAGGACGAGGCAAAGGAGTTTTTCCCCGGAATGGATTTCGTGCCGGAAAAGGCCCTTTCCCTCCTTGCGGAGATCTGCCCCGTGGCCGTGGTGAAGGTGGGGGAAAAGGGCGCCTGGATCCGGGAAAAGGGAGAATCTTTCCACGTGGAGGCCAACAAGGTGAAAGCCGTGGACACCACCGGCGCAGGCGATTTGTGGCAGGCGGGATTCCTGTACGGGTATCTTACGGGACGGGGGCTGAAGTACGCCGGGCGTCTGGGCGCGGAAGTTTCGGCGAATGTGGTGCAGGTCATGGGGGCGGAGCTCCCTGAAGAGACCTGGAGAAAGATCCGGGAAAGGTTCGGGTGCTGAAGTGGGTTTGCATTTTGATGAGGAAGCGCTTTTGCGGAAGGTGAAGTCCCTCTGCACGAAAGGCCGTGAAAGCGGACTGTGGGCCGGAAGCGTGATCGTTGCAGGGGACCGGGAAAAGGAGCTTTTCCGGTACGTGGAGGGCATTGCGGATCCGGCAAGCGGGAGAAGAATGACCTATGAAACCATTTTCGATATGGCAAGCGTGACGAAGGTCATGGGGACTGCCACTTTGCTGGCCATCGCCCATGAACGCCGCCTTCTGGACATCGACGCCCCCCTGAAAAAGTTTCTGCCGGAGTTTACGGGGAAAACGTACGGAGAGCCCACCATCCGGGATTTTTCCATGCACACGGCGGGCATGGGGATCTGGTACCCCCATTTTCTGAACGATCAGAAGAGGATGAAAGAGGACATCCTGCGTCTGGATGCGGAATGCGAAAGAAACACTCTTTTCAAGTACAGCTGTCTCAACTTCCTTCTTTTGAGTTTCCTTCTGCGCAAGGTGCTTGGGCGCGATCTTGCGGACGCGGCAAAGGAGCTCATTTTCGACAAACTGGGCATGAAGGATACTCTCTGGTGCGATTCCCCGGACAAAAGCCGCACCATCCGCAGCATCAACGCCGACCCCGGCACCATCTCGGATTTCGGCGCGCTGGATATGTATCCGGTTGCCGTGGGCAACGCGGGAATCTTTTCCTCTCCGGAAGATGTGGGGCGGTTCGCCCGGTGCATGCTCGAATACGGGAAGGGGATCATGAAAAAGGAGACGGCGGAAAAACTTTTGTTCACCTCTTCCTCCGTTCCCGCCATAGGGAGACGCCACGCCGTGGGCTGGGATATGGGCAGTGAGATGCTGCCTGAAGGGTTCTCTTCCCGGGGCGTCTTCCATTCCGGCTGGACCGGGCAGACCTTGTGGATCGACCCCGGCACGGGCGTATATATGGCGGTTCTCACCAACCGCATGGGGGATCATACGGAAGCAAAGTTGATGCGGCGGGACATCGGGTTTGCCGTCGCCGCGGCTTTTCTCGGAAAATAAAAAACACAGGAGCGGAAAAATGGATTGCAAAGTCAAGGATCTTTCCCTTGCGGATTTCGGACGCAAGGAACTGGACATAGCCTCTCACGAAATGCCCGGACTCATGGCGGTCCGGCGCCGTTACGCCGGGGAAAAGCCCCTCAAGGGGCTGAAGATCACCGGAAGTCTCCACATGACCATTCAGACCGCCTGCCTCATCGAGACTCTTGCCGAGCTGGGCGCGCAGGTGCGCTGGGCCTCCTGCAACATCTTTTCCACGCAGGATCATGCCGCCGCCGCCATCGCCGCAAGGGGGATCCCGGTCTTCGCCTGGAAGGGGGAGACTCTGGAAGAGTACTGGGATTGTACGTACAGGGCGCTGACCTTTCCCGACGGATCCGGACCGGATCAGATCGTGGACGACGGCGGGGACGCCACTCTCCTCATCCACTGGGGCGTGAAGGGCGAAGAGGATCCCTCCTTCCTGACCAGGAAAGGGGAGAGCGAGGAAGAGGAAGTGATCCTTGCCCTGCTCCGGCGCGTTGCGGAAAAGGATCCCGGACACTGGCATAAGGTTGCCTCCCATGTCCGGGGCGTTTCCGAAGAGACCACCACCGGGGTCCACCGCCTCATCCGCATGGCGGAAAACGGGGAACTGCTTTTCCCCGCCATCAACGTGAACGATTCGGTGACCAAGTCCAAGTTCGACAATATCTACGGCTGCCGCCACTCCCTCACCGACGGCATCAAGCGGGCGCTGGATGTGCTCCTTGCCGGGAAAGAGGCGGTGGTCTGCGGCTACGGGGACGTGGGGAAGGGGTGCGCGGAAGCTCTTCTCAACGAGCGCGCCAGAGTCACGGTCACGGAGATCGATCCCATCTGCGCTCTGCAGGCCTGCATGGCGGGTCTGCGGGTTTCCACCGTGGAGGATATGCTTCCCGTGGGAGACGTTTACGTGACCGCCACGGGGAACTGTCACATCATCACGGCCGAACACATGATGAAGATGAAGGATCAGGCCATCGTCTGCAATATCGGCCACTTCGACAACGAGATCGAAGTGGCCCGCTTGAAGGCCGTTCCCGGAATAAAGATCACTTCCATCAAGGGGAGCGAGTGCCCCGTGCAGAAATTTACTTTCCCCGACGGACACAGCATCTATCTTCTTGCGGAAGGCCGTCTCGTCAATCTGGGATGCGCCACGGGCCACCCCAACTTCGTGATGAGCTGCTCCTTTTCCAACCAGACTCTGGCCCAGATCAAGATCGCGAAGGAAAATCTGGAAAAGAAGGTCTATTTCCTGCCCAAGGAGCTGGATGAGGAGGTGGCAAGACTGCATCTGGCGCATTTCAACGCCCGCCTTACCGAACTTACCCAGGAGCAGGCCGACTATATCGGCGTAAGGAAGGAAGGCCCCTACAAGGCGGAAAATTACCGCTACTGATCTTTCCCGGCCGGGGGAAAGGAGATCGTGATGCGAATCCATATCGTAAGCTCCTTTCATTACGACTACCTCTATCTGCGGGGTTCCGAGGAGTATTTTCAGACCTCCTTCCGGATCCTGGACGAAGCCCTCCTTCTTCTGGAAAAGGAGAAGGATTGGTGCTTCACGGTGGAGCAGGGGATCCTTCTGGAAGAGTATCTGCGCCGTTTCCCGGAGAAAAAGGAACCCATGCGCCGTTTCGCGAAGGAGGGGAGACTTGTCTTTGCGCCCGGCACGTACGTGATGCCGGATATGAACATGACCGACGGGGAAAGTCTCTGCTTATTGGTCAAGTACGGGAAGAAATTCCTCCGTGACACCCTCGGCGCGGATCCGAAAGCGTGCTGGATCGCCGACTGCTGGGGCCACCACGCCCAGCTGCCCCAGCTTCTGAAGTCCTGCGGGTACGAAGGGTACTTTTTCTGGCGCTGCATGCGGCGCGACCTGAAAAAGAACGACTTTTTCTGGCGGGGTCTGGACGGGACCGGGATCCCTGCCCACTGGCTTTCGCTGGGGTATGCCTGCGTGAACTTTCCCTTCGGAGAAGCGCTTCTTCACGCCGAAGAACTCTCCTTTGCCGAAGGGAGCGCGGAAAAGATCCTGGAGGCGGCGAAAAAGGCGTTTCGCCATTCCCGGGAGGGGGATCCGGTCCTTCTCTGCAACGGCGGAGATTTCCGCATGCCCCAGAAAACGGGCCCGGAAATTGTGCGGAACCTTGGCCGTCTTCCGGGCTATCCCGAAATTTTCTTTTCCACGCCGGAAAAGTTTCTGGAAGAGATGAAGGAAAAAACGCTTCCGGAGGTTTCCGGCGAATTCAACGGCACTTTTCAGGGGACGTATTCCTCCAATATTTCCATCAAACAGCTTCTTTTCCGCACAAGGACGGCCCTTCTTGCCAGGGAGACCTTTTCCGCCCTCACGGGCGCACAAGGCGTTTCGGAGGAGACATGGAAGCGCCAGCTGCGCCACTATTTCCACGACACGGTCTGCGGAACGATCTGCGACGACGCCCTGAAAGAGGTGCAGGACGACCTGCGCTCTCTGGAAAAAAGTCTGTCCGGAAAGGGGCCCTGTCTCTTCAATCCCCTTCTGCGGGAACGCGAAGAGGTCCTTGCAACGGAAGAGGGAAGACGCCTCAAAGTCAAACTTGCCCCTTTGGAAAGCAGGCAAACGGATTCCTTCGAAGAGATGCCGCCCCTGCGGGAGGAAAAGGGAGAAGGCTCTTTCGAAAACCGATTTTTCAGGTGTTCCTGGGCGGAAAACGGGAGGATCGTTTCGTTGCGGACGAAAGGGGGACTGGAGTGTGTGGACAGGAAAAGCGCCGCATTCTTCGGTCTTCCTGTCATGCAGATGGATTGCGGGGACAACTGGCTTTATTACGAAACCACTATGGGGGGCGGAGGCGAGGCGGCGGCACTGACCGGCAATTTCCCCGATCCCCTTTACCGGGAAAAGGCTCCGGAAGGACTCCTGATCCGCAATCCCGTTTTTGCACAGGTGGAGGAGTGGAAGATCCTGCGTTCGGAAGGGGAGTGCGTGATCTTCCAGAAAGGTTTTCTTCGCTTCTGGAAACTCAAGACGGAATATTCTCTGCAAATCGCCATGGACGATTTTTCTCCCCTTCTCCGCTATACGTTGAACATTCTCCCCCAGGGGAAGCATTTCCGTTTGCGCAGCGCCTTTCCCACACCCTTTGCCGGAGGGAAGATCCATCACGGGATCCCCTGCGGGTTCCAGCAGCGGCCTTCCGGCGAATTCCCGGCGGAGGGGTGGATCCATCTGGGGGATCCCCGCGGGGGGATCTTTCTCCTCGACCGGGGACTTCCCGGAAACAATGCGGACGAAAACGGCGTCCTGCTTCTTTCTCTCTTCCGTTCCGTCGCCATGGAATACAAGTGCGATAGCGCTTGCTCCTTTCAGGAGAACGTCCCCCACACCTTCGAGTACGCGGTCCTTCCCCATGACGGAGGCCTGTTCGGGGAGGAAAACGCTTCCTTCATGGAAAATTATCTCCGGCCCGCAGTCTATGCGGGAGCGGCGTACAAGGGGGACTGGAAAGCGCTTCCCGCGAATGTCCGGCTCCTTTCCCTGCGGAAACAAGGGTGCGGTCTTTTCCTCCGGCTCTGCGAAGTGTGGGGACAGGAGGCACTCTAT
>JAGAEF010000259.1 GCA_017613255.1 Lentisphaeria bacterium | reverse complement strand
GTCCCCAAACTGGCGGTGCTTACCTCCGTGGTTTCTTCAACGTGTTTTTTGATGACGCTTTCCGCGACACCTACGAAAATTTTGTAGTTGGGACAATTCCCTGTGTTTTCCCCGACTGCCCTGCAATACTGCAGCGTGCAGTCTTCCGTAAACTGGAATTGACTGGCCGAGCCCTGCGTGTTCCCGAAACATCTGTCTCCATACTGTTTTTCTATCCCGGCAACGACACACTTCCCGATCCATGCGGTCACCTGATACCAGTCCGGCTCTTCTACGGAATCGATATCTTCCCGCATTTTCTCTTCTTCCACGATTCCCGTATAGGGCAATGGGGTCCCGATATCCTCCGTAAGCACGATCTCTCCGGATCCCCAGGGGAAGGGAGTCCCCCTTACGACTTCCGCTCCGCCCGCGCCAGTAAGGATCACGGGAAGCTCGGTAATGTTCCGGATCAATCTCGTCCTTGTACCGGTGATTTCCCGCGTGGAAGCGTTGCGTCTTGTGACGCTCATGAAATAATAGTTCTCGAAAATCCTGTTGGGAGAAAGCCTCTCCTCCCAGCCTGCGTTTTCCGCATAGGCGCAGTCTTCTTCCGAAACATAGACCTTGTGAGACTCGTTCTTGCAGTACAGTTCCAGCCGGAGCTCGATCTCCTCCTCCCCGTCGGATCCGGAAAAGACCGATGCGGCGTAAAAAGTCTCTTCCGATTCCAGAATGGAAGGATTCTGCCGCGCCTCTTCGTAGGAGTAATCGGTATTGTATTTTTTGGAAGAGGCCAGATATCGTTCGTAAGCGTCGTTGAGTTCGCTGTAGTTGGCCCTGTCGTTATGATACGTGCTTTTCCGGATCTCCAGAAGGCCGGGAACAAGCTTTTCCTCCTCCGTCATGTTCTCTTCCGCAAACTGGGTGAGAACCTCGTCGTAGGCTTCATAAGAGAAGGTATTGTACTGGGGATTCAGGTCCTCGGGATCGTGCCAGGAGTCCGGGACCTTTGCGGAGGTTGCGGAAAGGACAAGCGTGATCCCGTCAACGGTGCAGGAATTGACTTCGTCATCCTTCGTGTCGAACACGCCCGCCGGGTTTTTGTGGATCTCGGAAAAGAGGCAGGTGCAGTCATATTCACACTCTCCTTCTCCGCCTTTTTTACAGGGACATTCGGGACAGTTCATAGGATAAATATGTTTCTTTGCCCTGATGATCTGCCCTTGCCGGTTGAGATGGATCATTGCTCCTCCCGCCTATTCTTCTTCCTCGTCGCAGGGACCGAAACACCAGAGCTGGGGGAGACCGTAGGCAAGCTGCTGCGCCTTCCATTTCCCGGAACTTTTGGAAACGAAAGCAAGAGGATACCATGCGGAATTGTCTTCCTCACTGCTTTCCAGAACGGGCATATCCGGAACGGAATCTTTGAAGACATACTCCACGCTGGGGGAAGAGTCCTTAGTGATCTGCAGACACAGAAAACCTTCCCTGGGGGAAATTTCCCCCTTCGGGCAATGGACGGAAACGGCGTTGTAATAGGCATAGCCCGCATAGGAGTCCTTTTCGTTTCCCCCGTTGACGATATGACATTCTCCGTCTTTTATTATCACCTTGAAATAGCCGGAATATTTCTCCCCGCTTTCTTCCGCATCCGCATCGAAGCCTATCTCATAGCCGAACATGGTCTCACTTACCTTCACCGGGGCTTTCCCCGCAATGGACAGGGAGGAAAGAAAGTCGATGACGCCGTTGACGGCGCGGACCAGTTCGTTGATGGAATGGTAGCCGGGTCTCGGTTTCTGGGGGAGTTTGATGGCCATTTACTTTTCCAGACTCATGTGTTCGAAGGAGGCAAGCGCTTCCGCTTCGAATTTCCAGTTGTGCCAGGGGCAGCGGTAGGTGGAGTTTTTCACGTCGTAGCCGAAATTCACCAGCACGATCTTTCTTCCGGGGTGTTTCATGGCAAGATATTTCACCACCATATACCCGGTGGTCATGGATTTTACCTTCCCTTCCTCGATCTCATAGTTCCAGTCATAGGAGCTTTTCAGTTCCTTGATGAAATCTTTGGGCAGGGAACCTGTTCCTTCGAAAACGTAAAAGTTGACGCATCCGGGAACGTGGGTGCCGTAATCCGTTTTCGGGCTCCGGTGATAGACGATTTTGGAAGAATGATCCTTGTAGTAATGCACACTTTCCGCCTTGTTCAGGAAGACAAGAAGATCTTCCTTTTCCGGATGGAGCTTGTTTTCCTCCGGATAGGGGACATTGGAAATGACGTAGATCTTGCCGTTCCCGGTGTTTTCTTTTTCCCCGGGAGAGGAAGAAAGCGCATTGGTCTTTTTCAGTTCCTTTTCCGCGGTGATCTCCTTGCGGATGACCTGATTCATTTCGTGGAGGACTTCCTTCCACTTTTCTTCCAGTTTTCCGTATTCCCAATACTGCACATGGTGCCGCATTTCCCGGACCTTGCCGGCAAGAAGCGGAAATTCGTTCCGCAGGTGTCCCGCGGCAAGGCCCAGTTCGCCGATGGCGAAATCGTGGTTCGTTTCGTTCAGCTCATAACCCAGCTCCTTCAAGGCCCTCCATGCGGCGGTGAAGTGTTTCTGGGCGCAGATCATGCAGGACTCTTCCACGCTTTTTATTCCGTCCTCGGCTGTTCTGCATTTGCACGCCATATCACTTTTCCTTTTTGGAATCTTCCGCAGGGACGGTTGTTCCGTTTTCTTCCGTTTTCGCGGCAGCTTTGATTTCCACGACGGGCTTTTCCCCGGTTCCCCCGCTGGCGCTGAAGATCTCCGCAATGGCCCGGATGGTGGCAGGAATGTCCCCGCCGTCGTTCAGCGTGATGCTGAGGAAACGTTTTTTCTGGACGCTCTGCGCGTTGAAGATGCTGGAGGAGCTCTCCTCCCGGTAGCTGATGGCGTTGGTTCCCGCCTTAGTGGTAGCGATGTCGCCGGAAATGAAGATCGTCCGCAGTTCCGGAATCTTGGTATCCGTATTGAGTCCGATGTGGCTGTCGATGACCGTCCCGTTGCCGGAAACGTTCTTGGCGGTGATGCCTTCGGCAATCTTGCCCAGAGCGCACCCCGTCAGAAGGAATGCCGCACCTGCGGCCATTGCGATTGTTCCGATGATCCTTTTCATTTTTTGATCTCCTCCAAAGTTTTCTTGACCTTTTCGATCCCGGCGGGGATCACCTTTTTGATCTGCGCCGCCGTGGATTCGGAGAGTTTGCCCTCCTCCACCAGCTTGTCCACAAGGTCCTCCGCGGCCTTCTGTCCTTTTTCGTCGATGGCCTTGATGATGGCCGTGCGGATGGCCGCGTCCAGCTCCTGCTTCTGACCGTCTGTAAGCATCCCGCATCCGGCTCCGGCGAGCATGAGAGCTGCCGCCATGAGGCTTCCGATGATCTTTTTCATGTTTTCTCCCTTTCAGTTTGATTCTTTTTGATGGTGATAAGGACATTTTTCGATATGGTCCGCAATCGCCGCCCGCTGCTCCCTCTGGATATCTTCTTTGTCCCAAAGTTTTCCCTCCAGCCCCCGCATGTTATATTTGAGCGCGTCAAGGGATTTCTGGATGTCCTTGAGATCTTGAGGGAGCGATCCCATTTTGAGATCGATAACCCACTTTACCATGGCAAATATGATCCCAAAGGCAATCACCCCGAGAAATACAAGCGTACCGATCTGCGCAGGAGTTGCTCCCTGAGTGATCGTCACGAGGTGTTCCGGGGTGACGTTGTTCATTTCC
>JAGAEF010000258.1 GCA_017613255.1 Lentisphaeria bacterium | reverse complement strand
CTTCATCTGCTGACGCAGATTACGCCGTGGCAGTCTTCCCCTTCGGGTTCGCTTGGCTGCGCCTCCGGCTTGCCAAGGCGAAAAAAAAATCCGGCAAAAGCCGGATTTTTTGAAGACTGGTGGAGTATATCGGGCTTGAACCGATGACCTCGTCGCTGCCAGCGACGCGCTCTAGCCAACTGAGCTAATACCCCATTGGATGATGCTCTCTAATATACACCTCTTCGGAGATCTTTCAAGTCCGATTTCGTTTTTTTTGCGTTTTTTTTGTTCAGAACGAGTTCTCTTTCCCGGGGAAGACGCCCTGTTTCACCTCCTGAACGTAAAGAGAGAGCGCTTTCGTGATGATGTCCGCAAGTTCCGCATGCTTTTTCGCGTGCTTGGGCGTAAAGGGGCTCAAGCCCAGAAGGTCGTTGATGACCTGCACCTGCCCGGAACAGTCCGGACCAGCGCCGATGCCGATGGTGGGCACGCTCACGGATTCGGTGATGCGTTTGGCCAGAAGAGAAGGCACACATTCGATCACCATGGAAAAGACGCCCGACTCCTCCAGCGCCCTGGCGTCGCCGAGCAGACGCTCCGCGGCCGCATCGCTTTTGCCCTGCACCCGGTAGCCTCCGGCGGTCTTGACGTGCTGGGGCAGGAGCCCGATATGGCCCATGACCGGGATCCCCGCATGGACCATTTTGGCGATCAGGGGCGCAAGAAGAGTGTCGCTTTCGATCTTGACGGCGTCGCAGAACCCCTCCTGCATGAATCTCATGGCGTTGCGCATGGCCTGTTCCTCGCTGATCTGGCAGGAAAGGAAGGGCATATCCCCCACCACGAAGGTATTCGGGGCTCCTCTTCTCACCGCCGCGCAGTGGTGCACCATCTGATCCATGGTCACCTGCACGGTGTTCTCATAGCCCAGCTGGGTCATCCCCACGGAATCCCCCACGAGAATCATATCCGCTCCCGCGGCTTCCGCAAGGGCGGAAAAACAGGCATCGTAGGCGGTGACCATGACGATCTTTTCCCCGTTCTCTTTCATCTTCCTGAACTGGGATACGGTAAGTTTTTTTCCTTTTTCCATAGAGAAAATCCTTTCTGTTGACGCCGAAAAACACATTTCCTCCCAATAAAATAGCACAGAAATGCCCGTAAGCAAATCTTTTTGATTTGATTTTTCCCCTTTTGCGGGGCATATTGGATGGAAAAGAGAAGCAAAAGAGGAGAAAAGGAAATATGAGCGCAAAAAACAAAAAGAGGAAACACGCATTGCAGAACGGACCCACCGGGGAAAACCTTCTCCGGGGCGTCTTCAGCGGGAACATCAACGGCTACGGCTTTGCCGCAAGGGAGGACGGGGTTACTCCCGACGTCTTCATCCCCGCAGGCAGGACGGGGGGCGCCATTACCGGAGACATCGTGGAATTCCGCCTTGTGCCGGGCGGGGCAAGAGGGCCCGTGGGACACGTGGTTTCCATCGTCTCCCGGACCGTGAAAGAGCTTACCGGCGTTCTTCTTTCCCAGAATTTCCTTCAGGCTCTGGACAGCCGTTTTCCCGGAAAGATCAAGCTCAAAGGCTCCCTCAAGGGCGGGAAGAAAGGCGACTGGCTCCGGGTCCGGCTTCTTGCGGAGGGCACCGATATCAACGATGCGGGAAAGAAGAAAAGGTCCCGCCGGGCCGGAAGGGATGAAACCTCCGCGTTTCCCGTTCTTGCCGGAGAGGTGACGGAAAAGATCGGACGGGTGGGCACGGTCCCCTCCGACCTTGCCGCCGTGGCCTCGGAGTACGGGATAGCCGAGCCTTACTCCGAAGCGGAAAATCAGGCGGCTCTGCGGATCCGGCCCCGGGAGATCGCCTCCCGCCGGGATCTCACCAAACTTTTTGCCGTCACCATCGATCCGGGGGACGCCAAGGACTTCGACGACGCCCTTTCCGTGGAATCCGGCAAACGCCGGGGGGAGGTGCTTGTGGGCGTGCATATCGCCGACGTGGCCTCCTGGATCCGGCCGGGCTCCCGGTTCGCCCAGGGCGCCGCAAGAAGAGGGTTTTCTTCCTACATGCCCGGCTTGTTCCGCCCCATGCTTCCTGCCAGTCTCACTTCCAAAATGAGTTTGCGGGAAAATGAGGAAAGACCCGCCCACACCGTTCTTTTCACCATCCGCAAGGAGGACGGCAGGATCCTTTCCTGCGAAAGATTCCATTCGCTGGTGAAGATCCGCAGGAAACTCGATTACGATACGGTCCAGGCCTTTCTGGAACACCCGGAAAAACTTCCTGCCGGCTGGAACAAAACTTTCGCGGCCAAAATCGCGCTTCTTGCGGATCTCGCAAAAAAAATGAGGCGGATCCGCAGGGAGGAGGAGCTCTTCCTCAACATCGAAACCAAGGAGGTCCGCGCCCTTGTGGACCCGGAAAAGATGACGGTGACGGGCTTGCGGACCGAGTGCCAGCGGGAGGCGGAACTTCTGGTGGAGGAGTTCATGCTGGCGGCAAACAGCGCGGTGGCTTCGGAAATGATCGCAAAAAACATTCCCGGACTGTACCGGGTCCATGACGAGCCCGCAAGGGAAAAGATCATGGAGTTCACCGAGACGGTAAGATTCAGCTTCCATTTGAATGTCGGGGACCTCACCTCCCGGGAGGAGTGCTGCAAGTTCTTCGACTCCCTCCCGAACGATCAGAGAAGAGGGATCATCTTCTCCTCCTTCCTGCGTTCTCTGCCCCGGGCGGTCTATAAAAGCGTTCCTTCCCTCCATTACGGGCTGGGGAAAAGCGAGTATTCCCACTTCACCAGTCCCATCCGCCGCTATACGGATCTTTTGATCCACCAGCAGCTGTGGGCCGCGGACGAAAAAAAGAAACTCTTTCCGGAAGAGTTTTTCGAGGAGGAGGCGAAACGGTGCACGGCAAAGGAGTTTCAGGTGGACGAAGCCTACTTTGCCGCCAACGACCGCATGAAACTCCATTATCTTCTGCAGAAGGGCGTTCTGGAACAGGGGGCCATGCGGACCTTCGAAGGCATCATCGCCAAAGTTTCCGCTTCCGGACTTCTGTGCGACATCCCGGAACTGGGCATCTACGGATTCGTCCCCATGAAATATCTGGAAAGCAGGATGCGCTACCGGGCGAGGGAAGGCCGATACCGTCCGGAAAAGGGCCGGGGCGGCTACAGGACGGGCAACTACATCTATCTAGTGGTGGATCGCATCGATCTTGTGGGCGGCAAGGCCGTCTTCCGGCCCGTCAGCTGAAAAACGCCGTTTTGCGGCTTTTTCAGGAGCGCGCCGCGACCTTTTCCAGCCACTTTGCCGCAAGTTCTCCCCAGGAGCAGACGGGGAACCCTTTGCGCATGAGCCCGTAGCCGTGATGCCCCTCCGCATAAAGGTGCATTTCCCCGGGGACGCCCGCCTTTTTCAGTGCGGCATACCAGGCAAGGGAATTTTCCACGCCCACGAAATCGTCTTCCGTCTGGACAAGGAACATGGGGGGCGTCCTGCCGTCCACAAGAAATTCAGGGGCAAGTTTCCCCGTCTCTTTGTCCGCAAGATAGGCGGGATAGAGGAGAAGGGAGAAATCGGGCCGGAACTCCCGTTTGTCCACGGCGTCCCCCGTCTCCGGATAGGGGACGGGATCCGCCGGAGCGGAAAGGCCGGCCACAAGGTGGGCTCCCGCGGAAAATCCGATGGCACCCACTTTGCCGGGATCCACGGCAAACTTTTCCGCATTTTCCCGAATGAAGCGCATGCTTCTTGCGCCGTCGGCCAGCGCGGCTTTTCTCCGGTCCGGACAGCGGTATCTCAGGACGAAGGCGGAAATGCCCTGCAAGTTCAGGAAAGAGGCGATATCCAGCCCCTCGTGGGTCCAGGCCAGATGGGAGTAGCCGCCGCCGGGGCAGACCAGCACCGCCGGATGCGGCGCCTTTCCGGAGGCGGGGAAAAAGAAGAGACGGGGATCGACCACATCGGTATAACGGTCATTGCCGTCCTGTTCGGGATTCTCCTTCAGATGTTCGGAAAGGAGTTTATCCTCCTCCCGGGAGAAGGGTTTGTTCTTTCCCCAGATCTCATGTACGGAACGTTCCATTTTTCTCCTTTTCGGTTCGTTATTTCTGAACGGATGTTTTTTTCTGAAAATCGGCGCGGCACGCCGGAAGAATCCGGCCTTCTCCATCGGAGAGACGGAAAGGGGCGCCTTACTTTTCCCCGTGATCCTTTTCGGCAGCGCCTTTTTTTCCGTCCGTTCCCCGGACTCTGCCCATCTGGCGGATCTCCGCCACGAATTCCTCGATATCCTTGAAGTCCCGGTAGATGGAGGCGAAGCGCACATAGGCCACCTTGTCCACGCCCCGGAGGGCATCCATGACCCGGTTGCCGATCTCCACGCTGGTCACTTCCCTTTCGTAATCCTTTTCCAGTCCGGCCACGATGGAAGAGACCAGAGCATCCATCTGCTCGGAACTTACGGAGCGTTTCCAGCAGGCCTTTTCGATCCCCTGACGGATCTTTTCCCGGTAGAAATCCTCATGGGTGCCGTCCCGTTTCACCACTTTGAGCTCCGCCTGGATGATCTCCTCATAGGTGGTGAAGCGGTGTCCGCAGTTGAGACACTCTCTTCTTCGGCGAACCCCCGCCCCCTCCTTGGTGGAACGGGAATCCAGCACCTTGTCGTCCTGACAGCCGCATCTGGGACATCTCATATTAACCTCCTCCGGCAGGATCATGATCTTTGTCTTCTAACATACAATATTTTCCCGAAAAATCAAGCGAAAAAACCTTCTCCGGGCCCGATTGGGGTTTTTCCGCTTGCATTTTTCTTTCCGGAAGTGTACAGTAACACGGCAAAACACCGCATTTCATCATCAGGAGGAATCATGAGCACTGTGAATGTAAGCTGGAAAACTTTGGAGGAAAAGGGCGTCATCAGGAAACTCAACGGCGGGAACATGGGTCCTCCCATTGCCGGAGAGATGTCGGGAAGAAACATCCGGAAAAGCTACAAGGAGCTGAATCTTGCCTTCGCCCGGCTCCACGACACCCCGCTGGACAATCCCAACTGCCCCCTGGTGGATATCCACAACATCTTCCCCCTGTTCCATCTGGATGCCTCGGATCCCCGCAACTACTGCTTCCGGCACACCGACGACTATCTGCACAACTGCATCGTGGAAGCGAATACCCCCGTTTTCTACCGGGTGGGGGAATCCATCGACCACAGCGTCAACAAGTATTTCATCGAGCCTCCCGCCGACGTGGACAAGTGGATCGAGGTGGTTTCCAACATCATCCGCCACTACACTCAAGGGCTCTGGAACGGCTTCCATTACGACATCAAGTACTGGGAGATCTGGAACGAGCCGGAGTGCGGCGGGAACAAGCGGCTGGATCCCAACGCCAAAAACCTCATGTGGCTGGGCGATCTGGAGAGCTTTTTCCGCTTCTTTTCCAAGGTCGTAAAGGAGCTTAAAAAACGCTTCCCCCATCTGAAATTCGGCGGACCCGCCCACTGCGGGTGGTCGGACAGCGTGGGCGGCATCTTTCTGGAACAATGCGCCGCGGAGAAGGTCCCTCTGGATTTCTACTCCTATCACTGCTATTTCGACAATCCCTTCGGCTGGATCCGGGAAAGCCCCGCTCTGGTGCGGAAGAAACTGGACTCTCTGGGCTATGACAAGACGGAGATCATCCTCAACGAGTGGCACTACTTCCCCGGCGACTGGCACAGACTGCGCAACGACTCCACCTACAAGCAGAACATGTACAACAACGAAATGAAAGGTCTGAATGCCGCCGCCGCCATCGTTGCGGTCATGAGTTTGTGGCAGGATACGCCCCTGGACTACGGAGCCTACTACACCTGCTCCACTACCGCCTGGGGCTGTTACGTGACCGGAAGCCGCAAGGAGACTCCCTCCTACTACGCCCTGAAGGCTTACGGCGAGATCGTCCGTTTCCCGGTCCGCACCGTTTCCAGCTGCGACGGGGAGAACGTGACGGTTCTTTCCGGGAAGGATGCCGAAAACAATCACGCCCTTCTCATTGCGGGCTTTTCCACGGGAGACACGGAGTGCTCTGTTACGCTGGACCGGGAGATCCCCGAAGGCAAATGTCAGCTTTTCCTGCTGGACGAGGAACACAATCTTTCCCCCGTTCCGGAGGTGGAAATTTCCGGAAAGACCATCCGTTTTTCCAATATTTCCAACTCCTTCGTGGCGCTGATAAAGCTCAAGAAGTAAGGAAAAGACGCAAGAAACAGGACGCAA
This sequence comes from Lentisphaeria bacterium, assembly GCA_017613255.1. Classification (GTDB taxonomy): domain Bacteria; phylum Verrucomicrobiota; class Lentisphaeria; order Victivallales; family UBA1829; genus RGIG5327. The sequence goes on along the minus strand of JAGAEF010000258.1, from coordinate 156 downwards.
GAGGGGGCTGGAAAAAACACCGCTGGCGGGGACAGCCGAAGGTGCGGGTATTTCCCGTTGCCCCCTGCCTATTCCCCAGCCCAAGCTGAAAACGTGGGCCGTGTTTTTTCGCTCTGCGTTCCCCTCTTGAGACTTGAGACTTTAAGCTTGAGACTT
>JAGAEF010000026.1 GCA_017613255.1 Lentisphaeria bacterium | reverse complement strand
GACTTTTTGTCCCAGACCGCCACGATCTGCTGGGAGTAGAGCCCGAAGGGGGTCTGCTCGCTCACCGTGATCTCGTTGAATTTCTTCGTGAGGGCGATCTCCTTGGAAAAACGCCTCCCCACCATGTCGGCCTTTTCGCCGTTGACTTTTACGGGCCGTCCGCTGCAAAATCCTTCCAGAAGGATGGAGAGAGAGGAGTCCGTCTCCCTCCCGTGATTGTGGTTGAGGATGGCGCCCTGCCGGATGTTGGTGATTTCGATCATTTCTGCACCTGCTTCTTACTTTTCCCAGGCCATATTTCCCATGAAGCCCTCGCTGAAGAAGACGGGCTGGTAGCCGGCTTCCACAACGGTCCTCACGGCCAGATCCATGCGTTCCATGTGATCGGGGAGATAGTTGCAGTAGTAGGGGAAGGTGTACTGTTCGTGGGTGGCCACGTTGATGAATTCCGCACCCACGGATTCCGCGGCGGCGATGCAGTTTTTCACTTTCGCTTCGATCTGGTTGAGGGGCACGAGATTGCAGCAGACCGCCCCGCCTCCCCGGATCACCAGCCCCATGAGGGGATCATAGTAGCCCCGGTACTTGGCAAGATAGCTCTTTTCCTCCTGATTCTCGTAGTACATGGCGAACCCTTCCAGATCGTTGCCCTGATAGATCGCGTCCCGGGTGCGCACTTTGCTCATGTCCCCGCCTTTCAGCCGTTCCGCAAGACTGGGGCCGCCCATGACGGTGGGGCGGAGGATGGGGGTATAGTTGGTGACCCCTCTTCTCACGCACTCCTGTGCCACGGTGGGATGGATGTTGCCCCAGTGGATGACGGTGGGGGCTATATAGCACTCCTTCCCGGCGAAGCGGACGATTTCGTTGTAGACGTCGTCGAAGTCCTTCCCGAACTCTTCCGCGCTGGATTCCAGATAGGGGCGGTCGGGGAACTCGCTTTTGGCGTGGAAGGAGAATTTCAGCCAGTCGGAGTTGTCGATGAATTCCTGTTTCCAGATGTCGGGCATCTGGTCCAGCGTGAAGGATTTGTCGTGGTCGTTCCGGTAGAAACAGTTCAGAGTGAGCTTGAATCCGTACTTGTCGTGGATCTTTTTCAGGGCCTTGAGATAGAAGTGGTCGAAGGCGCTTTTCGGACGCTCTCTTGCAAGATCGGTGAAGAGAAACACGTTGTCGTCGATGAAGCAGTTGTATCTCTTGAAGGATTTCTTGTCCCAGAGGACCTGGATCTCCTGGGAATAGAGCCCGAAGGGGGTCTGCTCGCTTACCACGATCTTGTTGAGTTTTTCCGTAAGGGAAATCTCCTTGGAAAACCGTCTTCCCACCATATCGGCCTTTTCGCCGTTGACTTTTACGGGCCGTCCGCTGCCGAACCCTTCCAGAAGGATGGTCAAGGCGTTTTCGGTCTCTTTTCCGTGATTGTGATTGAGGATTGCTCCCTGACGGACACTGGTGATCTCTACCATTTTCTGCTCCTTTGTCTGTTGAAAAGCGTTTTGGTGTTTTCAGCGCAGAAAACTATACTTGAACTTTGCGGAAAATGCAATATGGCAGGAAGCTTTTTCCGGCAAAAGAGAGGCTTTTTCCCCGTTTTTGCGCAAAAACAGGGCGTTTTACGGGGGGATTCCCTTCAGGGAAGGAACGCTTCCCCGGTCTGGCAGATGGGGGCTTTTGCCCAGTCGATGGCTTTCTTGTTCCCCTGTTCGTCCACGGCCACGAAGGTGCACTCCGCCTGAAAACGGATCTCGGAGCCCACCACCACAAGGACCTTGAAGGAGAAACTCGTTTTGCCCCGTTTGGGCTCCACGCAGTTGAATACGACAAGCTCCCCCACCCGGATGGGCTTGTGGAAGGAGGCTTCGGAAATGTGTCTCGTGACGACTTTTTGTTCTCCCGTGGCCCAGATGGCGTAGACGCTGGCGGCTTCGTCCAGCCAGTACATGAGCTGTCCCCCGAAGAGATTGCCGCTTACGCCCACATCCAGCGTCTTGCAGATATGCGTGGTGATCTTCATTTTTTCTCCTTTTTCCGTTTGCTGTGCCGTGTCTCCATACCATACAGCGGGAAAGTCTTTTTTGCAAGGGGAAATCCCCCGCGAGGGGGCCGGGAACGGGCCCGGAGGCGGAAAAACGAAGAAAAACTCCGAAAAAAATCCGGGGAAAATTTGAAAAAAAAGGAAAACGGAGTATATTGAAGGGGCAAATGATCTTTTTATTTGCCGCGTTGCGCGGCCCACACCAAGACGGGAGATAGAGATGGGCAACACATTTTTGGATGAGTTTATGGCGCAGTACAAGTTCGAAGGTCTCACCTTCGACGACATTTCCATGCAGACCCAGTATGCGGATTTTCTGCCGGACGAATCGGATATTTCCAGCTTTTTCTCCCGGAACATCCGCCTCAACGTTCCCTTCGTGAGCGCCGCAATGGATACGGTCACGGAAAGCACCATGGCCATCGCCATGGCCAAGCTGGGCGGGATAGGCGTGATCCACAAGAACCTGACCGTGGAAGCGCAGGCCGACGAAGTGCGCAAGGTCAAGCAGTATCTCAACGGGCTCATCCGCAAGCCGGTGGTCTTCCGGGAGGATGTGACCGTTGCCGAGCTTCTGGCGGAAAAAGAGGCGAAAAAGTACTCCTTCTCCGGGTTCCCCATCGTGAACGGGGAAGGGAAGCTTCTGGGGATCATCACCTCCCGGGACGTGAAGTTCCTGCCGGATTACAAGATGAAAGTAGCCGACGTGATGACGAAAAATCTCATCACGGCCCCCGTCAACACCCCCATGCAGGAAGCCTTCGAGATCATGCGCAGGAACAAGGTGGGCAAGCTCCCCCTGGTGGATGAAAAAGGCTGTCTGCGGGGCCTGTACAGTTTTCTGGATACCAAGACCCTTATGGAGAACATGGAGCCTGCCTACAACCGGGATGCGGAACACCGCCTCCGGGTGGCCGCCGCCGTGGGACCCTATGATTTCGACCGGGCCGCCGCTCTGGCGGAAGCGGGCGTGGACGCCATGGTGCTGGATACGGCCCACGGCCACAGCAAAGGGGTGCTGGAAACGGTGGTCAAGCTCAAGAAACTCTATTCCTCCATCGATATCGTTGCCGGGAACATCGCCACGTTCGAGGCTGCGGAAGCTCTGGTGAAAGCGGGCGTGGACGCGGTGAAAGTGGGTATCGGGCCCGGCTCCATCTGCACCACAAGGGTGGTGGCCGGCATCGGCACGCCTCAGGTGACCGCCATCTATCAGGCGGCAAAGGCGGTGAAAGGGGCCGTTCCCATCATCGCCGACGGCGGGATCAAGCAGTCCGGGGACGTGGCCAAGGCTCTTGCCGTGGGCGCCTCCTGCGTGATGATGGGGTCCGCCCTTGCCGGAACGCAGGAAAGTCCCGGGGAGAAGATCATCCATCAGGGACGGCGTTTCGTGATCTACCGGGGCATGGGCAGTCTGGAGGCCATGAAGAAGGCCAAAGGAAGCCGGGAACGTTACGGGCAGAGGGATGTGGACGATTCCAAGCGCCTTGTTCCTCAGGGCGTGGAAGGCATGGTTCCCTTCCGGGGGGCGCTCTGGGAGGTCATCCACCAGTTCGCGGGCGGGCTCCACTACTCTCTGGGGTATTGCGGCACACGGAACATTGCGGAACTCCACGAGCGCGCAAGATTCATCCGGGTGAGTCCTTCCGCCCTGCGGGAAGCCCATCCCCACGATATCCTCATGCTCAAGGACGCCCCCAACTACTCGGCGGAGAACTGAGGAAGCCTCCTTCCGCGCCGGCGGCGGACCGCCGTATCATGCGGCCGGGCAGGGGAGGGGCAAAGGAGCCGAAATGAAGCTCATATTCACGCTTCTGATGATTCCCGTCTATCTTACGGCCCCTGCGGTCGCTCTGATGACCGCCTCGGTTTACTGGTATGTTTCAGGGGGCTCCCGGCCCGATTCGGAAACGTTTTTCCACATCTTGCTGTGCGCGCTCCATCTGTGCGTGGGGCTGGGCCTCATCGGCGGGACCGTTCTCAGTGTCTATTGCGCAGCAATGTGTCTTGCCGGATTCGTCATCAAATCCTGGTACCGGGCGGTGCTTGCCGGGGGAATCTCTTTCGGCATGGGCTACTGCGTCTGGTATTTGAACGGTGTGACGCTGCCGTAAGGAGGAAGATCATGGAAAAGCAGGTCGATTATCGGGATTTCCTCCCGGAAAACAGCACAAGGAAACGGGAGGACGTGGAGTGGGTGCAGTTCTACTCCTTCAATTCTCCGGATACGGGATCTCCCCGGGTCCTTTCCATAGGGGATTCCATCTGCTGTCAGTACAAGGACTTTCTGCGGGAGGAACTTGCCGGCAAGGTCAACCTCACCTCCTGGGGGACCAGCAAATGCGTGACCGATCCCTCCTTTGTGGAGGAACTGGACCATATCCTTTCCTTCGACCGATACGATCTCATTCTGTTCAACAACGGCATCCACGCCCTTACCTCCCGCCGGGAGGAGTGGGAAAAAGCCTACGAAAGAACGCTGGATTTTCTTGCCGCCAAACTCCCGGAAGTTCCGGTAAGTTTGCTTCTCTCCACCCCTCCGGCGGACGAAGAGAAGTTTTTCCGCATCCGGGAACTCAATGAATTTGTCCTTCTTGTGGGGGAAAGGAGAAACCTTCCCGTGGTGGATCTTTTCACCCCCATGGCCGGACAGGATCGGAAAAAGGCCCTTGTGGACGATTACCACTTTGCGGATTTCGCCAAAAGAATGCAAGCGGAAATTCTCGCAAAGCACATCACGGGCCGTCTGGCGGAAAAGATCGCCTTGCACAAGGGGCCCCTCAAGCAGGCGGGCTCCGACATGGGCCCCATGGGGAAGATCAGAAGCCTTTGATCACTTGCAGGGATACTTGGAGCCGTCCCAGTTTTTCACCAGATAGCCTACCCCGACTCCCGGGGAAGTAGCATAGGCTTTCGACGTGGGAAGTTCCACAGGCTTGAGCGTTCCGGAGTGTCCGTCTATAAAGGTGAGATTCGCCTTGCCCGAATGCCAGAAGAAAGCGGCGATATGCTGGTAGGAGATCTGGCAGCTGAGGTAGTGGACTCTGCTGGGATTCTTGATGGTGGAGGGCTTGAAGAAGTAGTCGTCCCTTCCGGTGATCCACTGCCGGTTGCTGGTCACTCCGCCTTCTCCCAGTTTCCTGCAAACCTGGATCCCCGCCCCCGAGCCGTAGCTTACGCCGGCGACCTTGTATCTGTCGTAGGAAGGACACCACAGGATCTTGTTTTTGGTGGTGATCCCCCAGGGGGCGAACCCAAGCCCCGTGCCGTACACGCCTTCCCAGGCTCCCGCCAGCATTCTGGCAGGCTGATTGAGCTGCTGGGGGCTGGTGCAGGGCCGGGAGTGGTTGGACCATGGGATATAGTCTTTGTTCAGATATTCCTTGCCCATACTCCACTCCTTGTAGGCATCCGTGTAGGAAGTGATGTACAGGAAATACTGCCTCTGCTGGTTCATGCACTGCATGTTCCTTGCCAGCTCTCTGGACTTGCCCAGCGCGGGAAGCAGCATCCCCGCCAGAATGGCGATGATGGCGATGACCACCAGAAGTTCGATAAGGGTAAAGTTGCTTTCGGAAAGTTTCGTGCGTTTCATGTGTCCTCCCTGATCCTTGAAAAAAATCATTCAACCTCTCGTTCCGGAGGCTAATATAACTCCGCGGGAAGCATTTGTCAAGAGGGATTCCCCGTATCCGGGGCGGGAAAAGACTTTTTTGGGCATTACTTGCAGGGCTTTTTCGAGCCGTCCCAGCTTTTCACCAGATAGCCGATCCCGACTCCCGGGTAGGTGGCATAGGCTTTCGCCGTGGGGAGATCCACAGGCTTGAGCGTTCCGGAGTGTCCGTCTATAAAGGTGAGATTCGCCTTGCCCGAATGCCAGAAGAAGGCTCCGCCGTGCTGGTAGGAGATCTGACAGTTGAGGTAGTGGATGCTGCTGGGATTCTTGATGGTGGAGGGCTTGAAAAAGAGACCGTCTCTTCCGGACATCCACGCCTTGTTCACGTTTGCTCCCAGACGTCCGCAGATCCCGATCCCGGCGCCTCCGCCGAACTCATACCCGGCGGGCTTCCACCTTGTATAGGCGGGGCACCACAGAAGGGTCTGTTTGGTGGTGATCCCCCAGGGGGCGAACCCCAGACCTACGCCGTAGGAGTTCTCGTACGTGCCCGCAAGGATCCAGGAGGGCTTGTTCAGTCTTAAGGGACTGCTGCAGGCGCGGGAGTGATTGGACATGGGCATATAATCCTTGTTGAAGGAGTTGATGAAACTCCAGTCCTTGTAGGAATCCACATAGGAATTGACGTACATGAAGAACTGTCTCTGCAGATTCATGCACTGCATGTTCCTTGCCAGCTCTCTGGACTTGCCCAGAGCGGGCAGAAGCATTCCCGCCAGAATGGCGATGATGGCGATGACCACCAGAAGTTCGATAAGGGTGAAGTCTCTTTTGGACCGATTCGTGTATTTCATGTGTTTCTCCTTGATGCGTGCAAAATCCCCTGTCATACCGCCGTTACGCGGCTAATATACCCCCGGGGGAAGCGTTTGTCAAGGAATTTTTATCCTTCGACGGCGGAAAACGGCTTTTTTTTGAGCGTTACTTGCAGGGATACTTGGAGCCGTCCCAGCTTTTCACAAGGAACCCCTTGCTGAACCCGGCCGAAGTAGCATAGGCTCTCGACGTGGGCAGTTCCACAGGCCGGAGCGTTCCGGCGTGGCCGTCGATGAAGGTGAGATTCGCCTTGCCGGAGTGCCAGAAGTAGGCTCCCCCGTGCTGATAGGACATCTGGCAGTTGATATAGTGGAGTGTGCTGGGATTCTTGACGGTGGAGGGCTTGAAAAAGAGACCGTCTCTTCCGGACATCCACGACTTGTTCGCGTTTGCCCCCAGACGGCGGCAGACCTGAATGCCCGCTGCTGTGCCCGTTAACGCAACGTTGGCGTCCTTGTATTTGTCGAAGGAAGGACACCACAGAAGTTTGGTTTTGGTGGTGATCCCCCAGGGCGCGAATCCCAGACCCGTACCGTAGGAGCTCTCCCACGCCCCCGCCAGCATTCTGGACGGCATGCCCAGTCTTATGGGGCTGGAGCAGGGCCGATAGAGATTGGACATGGGGATGTAATCCTTGCTCAGGTTGTCCCAGCCAAAACTCCAGTCCTTGTAAGCGTCCGTATAGGAGGTAATGCACAGGAAATACTGTTTCTGCTGATTCATGCACTGCATGTTCCTTGCCAGCTCCCGCGCCTTGCCCAGGGCGGGCAGCAGCATCCCCGCCAGAATGGCGATGATGGCGATGACCACCAGAAGTTCGATAAGGGTGAAGTCTCTTTTGGACCGATTCGTGTGTCTCATGTGTCCTCCCTGACATTATGCAATGATTATATGTACCGCTTGAAAACGGACTAATATAACCCTGCGGAAGGGATTTGTCAAGGAGAGAAACGCTTTCGGACCGAAAAAAGTTTTTCCCGGGAAGATTATTTGCAGGGCTTCTTGGCGCTGTCGAAGCTTTTTACGCAGAACCCTTTGAACAGAGCGCCCCAGGTGGTGATCCGGGAAGTGGTGATCTGATTCTGCTGCATGGAGCCCACGTGACCGTCGATGAAGGCCATGTTGGCCCGCTTGGAGTGCCAGAAATAGAAGCCGGTGTGCTGGTAGGAAAGCGTGCAGGAAATATAGTGCATGGAGCTGGGATTCCTGATGGTGGAGGGCTTGAAGAAGAGCCCGTCTCTTCCGGACATCCACGCCCTGTCCGCGTTGTCTCCCAGTTTCCGGCAGATCACCAGTCCGGAGGTGCCGCCCAGATTCTCGTTCCTGGGGTTCCACACAGCCTTATTGGGGCACCAGAGGTATTTTACGTTGCTGGTGATCCCCCAGGGGGCGAACCCAAGACCCGTTCCATAGGAGTTTTCCCACCTGCCCGCCAGCATCCTTGTGGGATAGCCCAGAGTGACCGGACTGGAACAGGGACGCGCGTAGTTGGATCTGGGAAAGTACTCCGCAGAGGAAACGCTGTAGGTGGACAGCGACCAGTCCTTGTAGGAGTCGATGTAGGCCTGATTGTAGAGATAGTACTGTTTCTGCATGTTCAGGCACTGTACGCCCTTTGCCACCTCCCTTGCCTTTTTCAGCGCGGGCAGCAGCATCCCCGCCAGAATGGCGATGATGGCGATGACGACCAAGAGTTCGATCAAAGTGAAATCCTTTTGCAGACGTTTCATGACACTGTCTCCTGAATGTGTGAAATTTCTCAAACTGTACTTTTTCGCCCTAACATACCTTCTCCCGCACTCTTTGTCAAGGGCATTTTCCTATTTTTCCGGGAAAAAACCGTTTTTTCTCCTTTTTGCCGACCTCCGGTCCCGGGCTCCGGGGAAATTATCACGAAAAGAAAATTTAATATCACAATTCGCAACTTTTTCCCGAAAACGTGCTTGCATTGATCTTCCCGGAGGGTATAGTATTCTCATCAAGGAAAAGAATCGGACTGCCGACAACACAAAAAGGAGCCAAAATGAAAGCAGGATTTTTCGAGACCGACATCACTCCGCCGCTGGGAGCGGACAGACCCGCATGCGGGAGCAAACTCAAGCTGGAAAACTTTTCCGATCCGCTGAAGATCCGGGCGCTGGTGCTGGAAAGCGACGACGGGACCAAGGCCGCGCTGGTGGGGATCGACAATATCTCCACGGGGGAAAAGTTCCGCCGGAAACTGGACGAACTGCTTCCCGGGATCTCGCTTATCGTCAGCGCCTCCCATACCCATTACGGCGGAAATTTGCGGGACGACTTCCCCGGCATCGAAACGGCTCCTCCGGAGATCCGCAACATCGTCATCGACCAGAGCGTCTATTACGACAAGAGCTATTACGAATACTCCATGCGCCAGTTCGTCACCGCCGTGAAGGAGGCGGAAAAGCGTTTGGTGGAGGCGGAGTTTTCCTTCGGGAAGGGCCGGGTGGAAAATCTCATCTTCAACCGCCGCATCCAGATGAAGAACGGCGACTGCATGACCCATCCGGGCAAGGGAAATCCCGACAACGTGGGCTACGCCGGACCCGTGGACGACCAGCTGGGCGTTCTGGGCGTCTGGAAGAAGGGGACCGACGAAATGCTGGGATTCGTCCTCAACTTCTCCTGCCACGCCTGCATCAATCTGACCGGGATCACCTCCGACTTCCCCGGAGTGGCCATCGAAACCGTGCGGAAAGTGTACGGGGAGAACGTGGGAGCCGTCTATATCAACGGCGCCTCCGGAGATGTGACGCAGATCGACAACATGAGCTTGCGCAAGGATACGGGCAAACCCGTCGCCGTCAAGCTGGGGAGAGCCGTGGGCGGGGAGGCCGTGCGTCTTCTTGCCGTGGCGGACCGGGGGGAAGTCAGGACTCTCCGGGCCATCGTTCAGAAAGTCCCCGTGGACCGGCGCATCCCGGATCCCGAATTTCTCCCCATGGCCTACGAGATGGTGAAACACTACGATCCTTCCCAGAACAGCCACCATATCGCCAAGACCTATGTGATGACGGATATTTCCGCAAAGGAAGATCCCAATCCGCTGGTGACGGTGCAGACCCTTCAGCTGGGCCCGCTGGTCATCGGCAGCACCCCCGGCGAGATCTTTTCCCAGTACGCGCTGGACTACAAGAAGGAGTCTCCCTTCCCCTTCACCTGGTACTCCCAGCTTTCCAGCCGCCTTCTGGGATATGTGCCCACTCCCGACTGCTTCCAGCTGGCCAACGGGGGCTATGAGGCGGAAACCGCCTTCTTCGCCTCCGATACGGGTACCAGACTCCTGAAAGAGCTTCTCCGCCAGAGAGCGCTTCTCACGCCGGAAAAGGCTCCGGAAGGGGAGAAGGTCCAGCCCTCCAACGCCGTGTGGGGCTACAATTTCAACAAGAAAAAGAGCTGAGGCGTCCGCTTTGTTCCAAGGAAACGATCTGGAGAAAAACATGAAAGCAGGATTTTTCGAAACCGACATCACCCCGCCGCTGGGAACGGACAGACCCGCCACCGCCAGCAAGCTTAAGGTACAGGACTACAGCGACCCCGTGAAGGTGCGGGCCTGCGTGCTGGAAGATGAGGACGGGAAAAAGGCCGCCCTCATCGGGATCGACACCACCGACACGGGGGAAGGATTCCGCAGGAAGATCGACGACCTTTTCCCCGGCATGGAGATCATCGTCAGCGCCTCCCACACCCATTACGGGGGAGTTTTGCGGGACAAGTTCCCCGGCATCGACACGGCTTCCGAAGAGATCCGGAAGATCGTGGTGGACTGTTCCGTAAGTTACGACGAGGCCTACTACGATTACAGTCTCCGTCAGGTCGTTTCCGCCGTGAAGGAGGCGGAAAAACGCCTTCAGGAGGCCGATTTCTCCTTCGGCACGGGCAAGGTGGAGCATCTGATCTTCAACCGCCGCATCCAGATGAAAAACGGCGACTGCATGACCCATCCGGGCAAGGGAAATCCCGACAATGTGGGCTATGCCGGACCCGTGGACGAGGCGACGGGCGTCGTGGGCGTGTGGAAAAAAGGCACGGAAGAGCTTCTGGGATTCCTTTTCAACTTCTCCTGCCACGCCTGCATCAATCTTACGGGAGTCACCTCCGACTATCCCGGAGTGGCCATCGAAACCGTGCGGAAAGTGTACGGAGAGGGCGTGGGGGCGGTCTTCCTTTCCGGCGCCTCCGGAGACGTGACCCAGATCGACAACATGAGTCTGCGCACGGATACGGGCAAGCCCGCCGCCACGAGACTGGGCAGAACCATTGGCGGAGAGATCG
>JAGAEF010000257.1 GCA_017613255.1 Lentisphaeria bacterium | reverse complement strand
GGAGAAAACTTTTGACGACGTAGAAATTCAGGATCTTCATGAGAGATCTTCCGTTGTTGTTTGTGTCTGTTGCCGGGAAAAGCGATTCCTCCGTGGAAAACTTTTCTCTGCAGAATCCGGACACATTAATTTAGCACGTTTTCTTTAAAATAAAACGGAAGAAAGAAAGTTTTTTCACAAAACATGGTCTTCCCCGTACTTCAGGATCGTTTTCCCCACGGCGTTCCCGAATAGGAGGAATTCCTTTTCCGTCACGGTCTTTTCCCCGAAGTTCGCAAAAGGGACTTCCAGGGAAGCGCCCAGTTTCACGAAGGGATATGCTCCGCAGAGCTGCCGCAGACACTTTCCCGCTCCGCTGTCGCCCTTTGCCGAGTAATTTTCGGGGGTATTCCATTCGGTGCCCCAGCGGAGGATGTTTTCACGCGAAAAGGGCGCGCACTCCGGCGCTTCCTGTTCCAGAAGCGCGCAGAATCGTTCCAGTTCCGGCTTGAATCGCTTCTCCCTGTCCTCCACGAAATAGGGCTCTTCGTTCCATCTCCCGCTCCGGAGCCAGGGGGAGTGCAGATCCAGAACAAGGAACGGCCTAACCCTTTCGATCCGCTGTCGGATCGCCGCCGTTTCGGGATAGAGGTGTTCTCCCTCATAATCCCTTCCGTGGTCCCGGGGAATGCGTCCTTTTCCCTGATCTCCCTCCTCCACGCCGTCCTTGTCGGTGAAGGGGACGAGAAAGAGGGCGAAATTTTGCCGGAATCTTTTCCCGTCCTCACTGGAGGAGAGCGCAAAACGGCCTATCCCTTCCATGACCATGGAGGCGGACATTTCTTCGCAATGGTGTCTTGCCGTGAGAAGGACGGCCCTGCGGGGATTACCCTCCCGGATCTCCAGAAGTTCCGCATTCCTCCCTTTCCGGCTCCTGCAGAGCACGGAAGGATGGAAGAAGGGATTTTCGGAATACACGTTGGCGAAACGCTCCCAGTTCTCCTGCATGTAGGGCATGGCCTGAGAAAACCAAACCTCTCCGGGCGTGCGGCATTCGTAAAGGAATTCCTGCGAGCTCTCATGGCATTTTTCTCCGGAGAGCCAGTGCCAGCTCTTCCCCCGGTCCGTACTGACTGCCGGTCCCCGGGTCCCCACTTTCCAGCAGCGGGAAAAGCGGAATTTCCAAAGTCCTTCTTCCTCGAAAAGTGCCCGGAATTTCCAGTAGAACCACCCTTCCCGGCAATCCCTTGCCTCCTCTTCCAGCAGGACCTCCCGATCCTGAAGCTCCAGTACGCGTATATTCCCCCCGGGGAGATAATTGTCCACTTTCATGATGTTCCTCCTTTATGGATTCCTTTTTTTGCCATATAATAGCCCCCCTGCCGGGTTTTGTCAAGGAGGAACTTTTTCCTTTTTGCGGTTTTTTGCCCTGCACGCCTTATGACGGGGGCGGCGGGGGGCCTGGGCGCCTTTTCCACAATCTTTCGTTTTTTTTCCCGTTTTCTGTGGCAAATTAAGGTTTCCGTGTTATATTAATGACTCCAGCACACCATAACACGGGAGAAAAAGATGCGGGTATTCAATTTCAACGCCGGACCGGCGATGCTGCCGGTGGAAGTCATGAAACAGGCACAGGCAGAGTTCCTGGATTTCAAGGGAACCGGATGCGGGATCTTCGAGCACTCCCACCGTGCCAGTTACTTCCAGGATGTTCTGGATACGGCCAATGCGGATATCCGGGAAGTGTTCGGCGTTCCCGAAAACTATGACATCGTCTACATCCAGGGCGGCGCCTCCATGCAGTTCGCCATGATCCCCATGAACCTCATGAATACGGGCGCGGCCGATTTCGTGGATACGGGCACATGGTCCTCCAAGGCCATGAAGGAGGCCAAACTTTTCGGAGAGGTCCGGGTGGCAGCCCAGAGCAAGGATGAAAAATATACCTTCATTCCCGATTTCAAGGACTGGAAGCTTTCCGACGACGCCTCCTACGTGCACATCACCAGCAACAACACCATCTACGGCACCCAGTACGCCTCCTTCCCCAAGACCAAAAATCCCCTGATCGCGGATATGTCCAGCGACATCATGTCCCGGCCCGTGAACGTGGCGGACTTTGGTCTCATCTATGCCGGAGCGCAGAAGAATCTGGGCCCCAGCGGACTGGCCTTGGTCATCATCCGCAAGGACCTTGTGGGACGCACCCCCGAAAAGGTCCCCACCATGCTGAAATATTCCACCTACACGGAAAACAACTCCCTCTACAACACTCCTCCCACCTTCGGCATCTATATGATCGGGCTGGTGATGAAGTGGATGAAGAGCGTGGGCGGACTTGCCGAGATCGAAAAGCGGAACAATGCCAAAGCCGCGCTCCTTTACAAGGTCATCGACGACTCCGACGGCTACTTCCGCAACCCCGTCCGCAAGGACAGCCGTTCCAAGATGAACGTGGTGTTCCGTCTTCCCTCCGAAGAGCTGGAGGCCAAATTCCTCAAGATGCTGGGCGAAAACGGCATGATCGGGCTCAAGGGACACCGTTCCGTGGGCGGACTGCGGGCCAGCATCTACAACGCCATGCCGCTGGAAGGCGTGGAAAAACTCGTTTCTCTCATGGAAGATTTCCGCAGGAAAAACTGAGTCCTTTCCGAAACGACGAAAAAGCCGCTTCCCTGCCGGAGGCGGCTTTTTTTGTGTGTTTTTTCGAAAAAACGTTTTCCGGGGGAGGGTGCGTCAGGCCTTCCGCAGGCTTTCGAAGACGGCCTTTTCTTCCGGGCAGAGGAATGTTCCGTCTTTATGGAACACGTCGTGGAAAGGCTTTTCGGGCATTCCCTTTTCCTCGTTCCAGCCCCAGGGGAAGATGGTCTGGGTCTTTCCGGAGACCAGCCCCCAGTTGACGGCGGAAATGTTCAGTTCCCGGAACAGGGGGAGACACTTTTCGAAGGTGCTTCCCACGGTACGGGCCATGTATTCGGAACAGAGGACTTGTCTTCCTTGAGCTTTTTCCAGAAACGCCAGTGCGCGCTTTTTTGTCTCCTCGGCGGTAAGATAGGCGTGGAAGGTCACGATCTGCGAGTTTTCCAGCATGAATTCGTTGAGGGTTTCGAAATCCTCCGCAAAGTTCCATAGCCCTGCGGTGACGGGCTGGCTGATTTTGACTTCCTTTGCCCAGCGGAAAATATCCTTGAGAAGCGGGAGGGAAAGCTCTCTCTGTCCGGCAGGTCTGGCGCCGCCGGGTTCGTTGTACAGGTCCCACAGGACGACGCGGTCATCCTTGGAAAAACGGGTGAGCACCCCCTTTACATACTCTTCCAGCCTTGTTCTCTGCGCCGGATCGTCCGCGGCCGCAACGCCGGGGGACTTGACCCAGCCGGAGTTGTGGGTGAAGGGCTTGGGTGCGGGCTGTTTTCCCAAAGAAAAACGATCGTTCCAGCAGTCGTCGAAGAAGGTGAACATGGTCTTTATGCCGTGTTTTTCCGCGAGGGAAAGGTACTGATCCATGCGCCGGAGGAACCCCTCCTTGTCCTGCTGCCAGAGAAGATCGTGGAGAAATACCCGCATGATGGTCATGCCGATACCTTCGGCAAATCCCAGCTCCCGGTCGATCGTTCCGGGATCGAAAGACTCTTCCTGCCACATTTCCAGCTGATTGACGGCCGTGGAGGGGGTGAAATTGGCGCCGAAGCACCACGGAAAAAATTCCTTTTTCGTCATTTTTTCTCCTGATCGGTTGGATGGATTGCCGTTTGCGGATCGTGTTCCCGGAAAAGTTCAGACCGTGCGTTCCAAAAGATAGCTCAAAAGGTCTTCCAGAAGTTTTTTGTACTTGTTTTCCGGCAGAGTCATAAGGCGGGAATGGGCCTTTTCCGTGAGGTGCGCGATCTCCTGAAGGCATTTGGATTCCGCGCCGGACTCTTTGAGGAGCGTGCGGATCTCATCGATGGCGCCGGGGGAGTACCGGGGAAGTCCGGTAAGTTCTTTCAGGCGTTTTTTTCCGGTTTCGGGAAGCAGACTCATGGCGTCCAGATAAAGAAGGGTGGGTTTCCCCTCCTGAAAATCCGAGCCGATGGGCTTTCCGAAGGTTTTCTCGTCTCCGAAGATGCCCAGATAGTCGTCCCGCAGCTGGAAGGCGATCCCCAGCTCTTCGGCGAAATTTCCCAGTGCGGCAAGACGCTCTTTCCCGAAATCGGCGTGTCCCAGCGCAATGGCTCCGCCGCACTGGACGGAAAATTTCAGCAGACAGGAGGTCTTGCCCAGAATCATTTTTCTTACCTCCTCTTTCGTGATCTCCCCCAAGTCCCGCATGGGGAATTCCACGTCCAGCGCCTCTCCGGAAATGAGGAGATTGTTCACCTCCTGGAAGCGGACAAGGAGATCCGCAAGGAGAGACGCTTCCACCCCTTTTTCCCGGCTCCGCAAAAGCATGTTCATGGCCCACGCCTGCTGGATGTCCCCGCAGAGAATGGCCATATCCCGCCCGAATTTGTCGGTCAGAGCTTTGGGTTTGCCGTAGGCTTGTTCCGCATGGGAGGCGACTTCCACATGGGCAGTGGGCTTGCCCCTCCGCAGGTCGTCTTCGTCGATGATGTCGTCATGGACCAGCGTCCATGTATGGAAAAGTTCCACGGCGCACCCGGCGAAAACCGCCTGATCCGGATCGCCCCCCAAAGCCCCGTTGGCCCACAGAAGCAGGGCGGGGCGCAGTCTCTTCCCTCCCCGGACGGGATAGGAGCGGACTGCGGCGGCAAGGCAGGAAGGGCGCACGCTTTCCGGGAAGGGATCTTCCGCAATGATCCGGGTAACGACGTCGTTCACAAGGGCCAATTCGTTCTGCAAGGTTCTGTACATGGATGGAGGATCCTTTCCGGATTTCGTTTTCATCTTCTCAAGGAATAATATGGCACCAAAAGAAAATTTTTCAAGAGGAAAAAACGTTTTTCCCGGGGGAGAAGGGGGCACGTTTCCGGGAAAAAGCCTTGAAAAAAACGGAGAAGAAGAGTATTTTAAAAGATGCAACTGCAAAATCGCAACAATGAGGAGAGAAAAATGTTTGCTTTTCTGCTGGGACTTGTCATTCTGGGGGTCGGGTACTTTACTTACGGGAGACTTGTGGAAAAGATCCTGGCTCCTGATGATCGGACAACTCCCGCGCTGGAAATGAAGGACGGCGTGGACTTCCTTGTCCTGCCCAACTGGAGAAACATGCTCATCCAGCTTCTCAACATCGCCGGGGTGGGGCCGGTCATCGGCGTGATCCTGGGATGCAAGTTCGGCGTCATCGTCTTTCTCATCATCCCCATAGGGAACATCATCGGCGGGGCCGTGCACGACTTCATCAGCGGGTTCATGTCTCTGCGGTATCATGGGGCGAACCTGCCCAAGCTGGTGAAAATGATGCTGGGAGCGGAGTATTACAGGTTCTTCTCCTTCTTCATGTGCGTTCTGCTTCTTCTGGTGGTGGCGGTGTTCATCAACGTGCCTGCCGAGCTGGTGAAGGTGAGTGTCCTGAAAAGCACTTCGTTCACCTCCTTCCTCTCCAATCTGGGCGTTTCCGACGTTCCCCGCACCCTCTTCTGGGCGGCGGTGGGGATCATTTTCGTCTATTATGTGTGCGCCACTCTGTTCCCCGTGGACAAGGTCATCGGCAACGTCTATCCCTTCTTCGGCTTTCTGCTTCTTCTGGGTTCCTGCGCACTTTTCGTCGCGCTGGTGATCGCAGGGTGCCGGAATTCCGCGCTCTTTCTGGAGTCGGCCGCTTTCAAGGAGGGCATGATCCGTCAGCCCATCGTTCCCGTTCTTTTCGTTACGATCGCCTGCGGGATCATTTCCGGATTCCACGCCACACAGTCCCCCATCATTGCCCGCACCATGCAGAGCGAAAAGTATGCCAGAAGGGATTTTTACGGCATGATGGTTCTGGAAGGGCTCATCGCCATGATCTGGGCGGCGGGCGGGATCGCCATCTACAATCTCTTCCCCGAACTCATGAAAAAGAGTCCCAATCTGGTTCTGGAACGCATCACCACGCATTTTCTGGGCAGCGGAATGGGGTTGATCACGATCATCGCGGTCATCGCGCTTGCCGTCACCTCCGGGGATACGGCCTTGCGCAGTCTGCGGCTTTCCATTGCGGAGATCTTCGGGGTTTCCCAGACCAAATTCCACAGCCGCCTTCTTATTGTCCTGCCCCTTATCCTGCTGGTGGCGCTTCTCCTCATGTGGTCGGCAAGGGATGCGAAGAGTTTCGGCAACATCTGGAGTTATTTCGCCTGGGGCAATCAGGTGATCGCCGCTTCCACCCTCCTTGCCGGGACGGCCTATCTGATCATGGAAAAGAAGAACTGCCTTGTCGCCCTTCTTCCGGGATTGTTCATGACCTTCATCGTGGTCTCCTACATCCTCTGGGTCTCCCCCGCCAATACGGGCGGACACGGGCCGTGGGGATTGGGGATCGACCTCAAGAGCGCCTATCTCCATGCCGCGGAAATTTCTCTTTTCCTCGGCTGGCTTACCGTTCTGCGGGGAAGGGAACTTGCCCGGAACGGGCTGGAGAAAGAGTTCGCCGCCGAGTTCGGCAAAAAGTAAGCGGAACTTTTTCGCAAAGGGGAGGCGGGTCCGTCTCCTCTTTTTTTTTATGCTTCCTGTTCCTTTTCGGCAAGGGCCTTGGCCATCTTCGCCAGACTGGAAATATCCAGTTTGCCGCTGCCCAGAAGGGGGAGTTTTTCCGTAAAGACGAAATTTTCCTCCTTGGGGATCCACAGGTTGGGGACCCCCTTTTCCCGCAGGGCGCGGATGAGGTCGGCAGGAACGATTTTCTCCCTGTCCGTATAGAAGACAAGAAGTTTTTCCCCTCTTTTCGAATCCGGCGCGCCGCAGACGGCAAGGACCCGTTCATCCAGCTGGAGAATGTAGTTGAGTTCCCTCTCCACCAGTTCGTGAGGGACCATCTCCCCGGCGATCTTGGAGAAGCGGGAGATCCTGCCCGTAAGCGTGATGAATCCATTGTTGTCCATGCGGGCGATGTCCCCGGTAACGTACCAGCCGTCCTTGAGGACCTCCGCCGTCTTTTCCGGATCCCCCAGATACCCCTGCATGACGATGGAGCCCTTCACGATGAGAAGGCCGTCGGTGTTGGCGGGCAAAAGGCGGAACGTTTCCGGATCCACGATCTTGACGCACACTCCGGGCAGCGGCGGCCCGATGCTTCCCCGTTTCGCCACCGTGGTTCCCAGTTCCAGAAGGGAGTTGGCCAGATTGATGGAGACCACCGGAGAAAGCTCCGTGCACCCGTAGCCTTCGGCAATGGCCAGACCGGTCAGGTTGAAGAAGCGGTCGGCGATGTCGTCCCGGAGTTTTTCCGCCCCCGTCACCACCAGACGCAGGCTTTTGAAGGCCTCTTTTGGGCAGCGGCGCATGTAGGTGAGGAGGAAGGCGGGGGTGGCCATCAGCACGGTGGGACGCCTTTCCAGCATGGCTTTCCCGATGATCCCCGCTTCCAGCGGGCCGGGAACCAGAATCGTTTCCGCTCCGGAGATCACAGGTAACCACAGGCACACGTTCAGCCCGAAGGAGTGGAAGAAGGGAAGATTTCCCAAAATCCGGTCGTTCTTGTTCCAGCCGATGGATTTGATGACGGCCGTGGCGTCGCCGGTGATGTTGTGATGACTCAGCATGATCCCCTTGGGGAGCCCCGTGCTCCCGCTGGAAAACAGAACCACGGCCGTCCGGTTCACGTCCTTCCATGTGGCGGGGGAGATAAGTTTCATGAGTTCCCTCGTGGAAAAGAAGCAGGCGGGAATGCTCCAGAAAAGTCTGGGAAAAAGTTTTTCCGTTTCGGGAAGGAGGTCCTCCATGAAGATCATCCCCTCCGCAGGTTCCATTTTCAGTTCGGCAAGGAATTTCCTCCCGGTAAGGATCATCTTGATCCCCGTTTTTTCCAGCGCATGACGCAAAGACTCCTTCGAAGAGGTGTAGTTCAGGATCGCCGGGGTCCGGTCGGCGAAAAGCACGCCGAAAAGCGCCAGAAGCGCCGGTATGGAATTGGGCAGCATGATCCCGATGCGTTCCGCCCCGTCGTCCCCCTGCAGGTCCCGGAGTTTTCTGCTCAGCAGAATGGCGGAAAGGAGAAGCGAAAAGTTTCCGGGAGCGTTCTCCCCGGAGGAGGTGAACTCCCGGATCATGTGCCGGAAGGGGAACCGTTTCGCAATGAAGGCGAACTGGGCGTGGAAGGGGCGTTCCTGCGGGCCAGCCACCAGCTCCGTTTCGGCGGCAAGCTCGGTAAGCTTGATCCTCAGTTCGTAACTGCTCACGTTCCGGGGCAGTTTTTCCCCGATGGTGACCGTGGCGGGATGAGGGAGCTCATTGGGCCACCGGAGCTTGAATTTCCCCATGTAGCAGGAGAAAATGCTGCCCCAGGTCATGCCGATGCGCACTGGGACGATGGGGACGTCCCGGTCCTCCGGCAGCATGGCGCTGACCCCGTCCTTGAACTCGGACATGGTGCCGTTCCTTGTGATATCCCCTTCCGGGAACACGCATACGAGCTCCCCGTTGGCAAGGGCCTTTCTTGTCTGTTCGAAAAGCTGTTTGAGCTTCTTGGGCTTCGTGGGATTGACTTCGAAAAAGCCCGCGCCCAGATACAATGGCCGCATGAAGGCATTGCGGAAGAAACTTTCATGAAGCATGAACCGGATGGGCCTCGTGGTGATGGCGGAAACGAAAAAGATATCCACGAAGGAGGCCCGGTTGGCCACGATGAGCACGGGCCCTTCCTCCGGCAGACGCTCCTTGTGGAAGATGGTGAGTCTGTACAGCGTGCAGAGAAGAAGCTTCATAAGCATGCGCAGAAGGAACTGGGACATGAAGGTGAACGTGACTGCGGCGAGCAGAAGGGTGAGCACGGCGATGAGGAGAGTAGCCGTATAGACCTTCATGTTGTAGCGGTAAAGCAGGCAGGAAATGGCGATGGCCAGAAGGATCCCCAGCCCGAAGGGGAGGTAGAACCAGGAGAAGAAGGCGCTCCGCAGCGTTTTCTTCACGAAATACAGCTGATAGGCCTGCACCGGGACCAGCATGATGCCGGAAAAGAGTCCGAAGAAGAAGAGAAGGATCGCCGATACTCCGCTGCCTATGACGATGTCCGAGTAGTAGGGCAATGTCCCGGTGAGGAGGGAAAAAAACGCCATGGCCAGAACCGAGGGGGGAACCAGCCCCAGCTCCACGTTGTCCCGGGAAAGCCAGCCGCTGATGAGACAGCCGAAGGCGCATCCCAGCACAGGCGCGGGCAGAAGGAAATAACTGGTGAACTGCCGGGTGATATGGTCCTCCTGAATGGTGAAGATGTACTGGACCGTCATGGCGGAAACGAAGATCATGATCCCGAAAATATAGCTTTCTCCGATCCCGGTAAGGACCAGTTCCCGGTATCTGGGCTGATTCCGCAAGGTATCCAGCCATCTTCTGGGCAGTTCGGAAAAACGGATGCTGCGCTTCTGGGCCAGATCCGGCTCCAGCCTTGTGGCAAGCAGGAGGGCGTAGAGGGCAAGGGCCGCGGAAAGCAGTCCTGCGGGGAATTTCGGGCCTCCGAAAAGGTTCTGCACCACGTAAAGCCAGATTGCCGCGGAGGCCCCTGCGGCGATGCCGAAAAAGGTGACCGATTCCGTTGCCGCTCCGGCCCGGGAGAGCAGGGGCCGGGGGACCATCTCCGCCGTGTAGCCTTTCAGGGCGGGCCGGTACATGGCGTATTCGATGCCCTGCAGGACCACGGGGAAGAAGAGAAGGACGGGATTTTTCACCCCCAGCGCGAAAAGCACGGTGGCGAAGATGGCGCTGGAAAATTCGAAGAACCGGGAAAAGGTCACCACGTTGCGGCAGGAAAACTTGGTGGTGAGATAGTGCTCCGGGATTCCGGTGAAAAGCATGGGAAGCGCGAAAAGCGCGTAGGTGAAGAGCACGTTCATGGCAAGGCGGTCGAAAAGCAGTGCGCTTCCGGAAACGAACAGGGCGGTGAACGTGCAGAAGAAGGCCGGGTTGAAGGAGCTCAGGAAGTTGGTTCCTGCCAGAAGGGTGATGGTGCGGAAATGCTTTCTGTCCGGTTCCGTCATGATTTTTTCCCTTCCGTGCCGTCCTTCAAGTTCATTCCGCTCTCTGAATGATGGTGAGACATTTTTCCGGATCGGCGGAGGCAAGGCAGGCGGCCTTCAGCCGTCCGTCGCTGAAAAGTCCGCCTATGGCCGCAAGGATCTTCAGGCGGATCCCGGCGCTTTCCGGAGGGGTGACGATCATGAAAACCAGCTTCACCATCTGGGAATCGAGCCCCTGGTAGTCCGGGACTCCGTCGGGGCAGACGGCCAGCGCCACGCAGGCTTCTTCACAGTTCCCGATCGAGGCGTGGGGGACGGCGATATTTTTGCCGATCCCCGTGCTCATGAGCTCTTCCCGGTGCATGATCCCCCACTCCAGATCCGCTTCCGAACCGAATTTTTCCTCTGCGGCAATGCGCCGGACCAGAGCTTTGAGGACGTCGTCCTTCTTCTGTTTCCCTTTCAGCAGGAGGATGCGGGAAGCGCTCATGCAGGAGCTTAAGCTCGCAAAAGAACCGTTTTCACTTGTACTGCTGGACATGACTGCTCCGGAAAACCCTTTCCCGCCCCGTCTTTTTGCCTTTCCGGGGAAGGAAAAGGAGGTTTTTGCCGCATTTCGGAAATTCTTTACTGGACATTTTCGGAAAACGGCGTAAATTATTCTCACCATAAAAATAGACGGCCTTTGCCCATAAGGCAAGTCCGCAAACGAAAAAAATCGCAATTTTGACGATAAAACCGGACGGAGGAGTGCTCTTCCGCCCCGCAAGGGGGAGTTCCGGACAACACGAAGGAGGATTTATGCGCGTATTGGTCCTTGGCAGCGGCGGGCGGGAACACGCCATCTGCGACGGTCTGAAAAGAAGCAGGGAAGTGGAGAAACTCTTCTGCAGTCCCGGAAACCCCGGGATCGGGGAGATCGCCGAGTGCGTGAGCCTGCCCGACGATGTGGAAAAGATCGCCGACTTCGCCGTGGAAAAGAAGATCGATCTTGTGATGGTGGGGCCGGAAGCCCCGCTGGTGAAGGGCGTCACCGATGCCGTCCGGGCCCGGGGGATCGCCTCCTTCGGACCCTCCGGAAAGGCCGCGCTTCTGGAAGGAAGCAAGGATTTCGCCAAGAAATTCATGGTGGAAAATCATATTCCCACGGCAAGATACCGGAGCTTCACGGCGGAAAAAGAGGCGCTGGAATATGTGAAAAGCGAATACGCTTCCGGAAGGGAAGTGGTGGTGAAGGCCGATGGACTTGCCGCCGGCAAGGGCGTGATCGTGGCCTCCTGTCAGGCGGAAGCGGAAAAAGCCGTGAAAGAGTGTTTTTCCGGCGCCTTCGGCAGTGCGGGCAGCGTGGTGGTCATCGAAGAACTGCTCATCGGGGAGGAGGCCTCCATTCTCGCCCTCACCGACGGGGAAAACATCCTTCCTCTGGCCTCCTCTCAGGATCACAAGAGACTTCTGGACGGCGACAAGGGGCCCAATACCGGCGGGATGGGGGCCTATTCTCCCGCTCCGGTGGTGACGGATGCCCTGATGGAACGCATCCGGAAAGAGGTTCTGGAAAACTTCCTCAAGGGGCTGAAAAAGAACAATCTCTTCTACCGGGGGATCATCTATGCGGGGATCATGGCCACCAGGGAAGGGCCCAAGGTGCTGGAATTCAACGTGCGCTTCGGCGACCCGGAAACCCAGGCGGTTCTCCCCCGGCTCAAAAGCAGTCTGGCGGATACCCTCATGAAGACGGCGCAGGGCAGGGTGGGGGAACTTTCCCTGCAGTGGGATGCGCGTCCCGCCGTCTCCGTGGTGCTTGCCTCCGGCGGCTACCCCGGCAGCGTGGAAAAGGGCTTCGAGATCACGGGGATCGAAGAGGCCGTGAAAGCGGGATGCCGCGTCTATCACGCCGGGACCGCCGTGAAGGAAGGTAAACTGGTGAATGCGGGAGGCCGCGTTCTGGCCGTCACCGCCTTCGGCGCGGACATTCCCGAGGCCATTGCCG
>JAGAEF010000256.1 GCA_017613255.1 Lentisphaeria bacterium | reverse complement strand
TTAGTTTACTGCGGAACATGGCCGATTGCAAAAAAACCGGCACAAAAAGGGCGTTCTTTCCTCTTTTTTCCTTTTCCGGAAGAAGAGACTTCTGCGGGAAGAAAAGAACATTTTTGCGGAAAAAAGGCGTTTTATCCCGTAAAAGCGCTTTTTACCATGAGAAAAGCTTCCTCAGTTCCCGGCGGAAGAGGAGCGCTTTTTCGGGCAGAAACGTTTTTCCGCCGCAGAGGTCAGGAACTTGCACACGTTTTCCACTCCCGGATAGCGGGAAAAGAGCAGGACGAAGGGGGAGGAGGAGAGTTTTTCCAGAAGGAGAGGATCGTTCTTGACTCCGCTTTTTTCCACGGCAAGCAGATAGTCGGGAAGCTCCCCCTTTTCCACGCTTTCCAGCCGTTCCCGGATGCGGCTTTTGTGCCAGGAGTGGAAGATCTCCAGATCGAAGATCCTGCCGGAAGAAGTGTTCCGGAAGGAAAAGTCCGCAAAAACATTTTCCCCGCCGGGAAGCTTCCGGAACGCGCTCCGTTCCGCAAGGCTCCACTCCCCGCCGTTTTCCCGGAAATGGTCCGCAAAAAGTCGGATCTCCTCCGGAATGTATGCGCCCATGTTTTCGAAGTGGCAGACGAGTCCGCTGGCGTGATCCAGCTTGAGCAGGAACGTTCTCCCCTCCCGGAGCGTGATCTCCGAAAGGATCTCCCAGTTCCGCAGTCTGCATACTGCCGGGAAGAAAGAGGCCAGCAGAAGCCCGTATTTCACGGAGTTGTCCAGCACGGAGGCGGGGCCGTCGATGACGAAATGGAATTTTGTTTCCTCGCCCTTCTTCTTTCCAGGAAGGGTGGAAGCCTTACAGAGGAGCCGGAAGAATTTCAGGTATTTGAACACTCTCCTCAATTCCTGCACGTCTCCCTCCTCCGCCGTCACCTCCAGACGGGAGCTGTACAGAAGGAGCGAGCGCACAAGATCCATGTTGTACCGTTCCAGAAGCTCTTTGGGAAAGGTCTTTTTCACCCGCAGAAGGCACTCGTTTTCCGGGAGGTCGCCGTAGATCTCCCCCCGGGGGAATTTTTTCAGCTCCTCCGCAAAGATCCCCTGACGAAGATCCTCCATCTTTTCCGGAAGAGTTCCGCTTCGGATCCTTTCGGCGGAGGCGGAGAAAAGTTCCGCCCTCCGTTCCGGGAAAGGGGTTTCTCCCGCGGGGAGGTATTCGCTTCTTTCGTCCAGCTCCTTGAGGAGCCCTCTGGCCAGCTTGAGATCCCTGTGCACGTTGACTTCCGACCGGGCGAGCTCTTCCAGCTCCCCTCTGCGCAGGGAAATACTCCCCTCGTAAAGGGCGAGAAGCCGTTCCGCAAAGTGCAGGAGAAAGGGATCCGCCGTGTCGACAAGGTCCGGCTTGATCCGTTTGCCGGAAATGTGATAGCGGAGAAGGTCCTTGGTCAGCATGTTTCCCCCTCCTGCCCCCCCGGAAACGGTTTCACGGGGAGTTCGGAAACGGGAGCGTTGCCGTAGGCGCGGTGCTGTCTTCTGCGGAAGCTCACCCCCATTTCGCTGGTCCCCTCGCTCACCAGTTCGTAAAGGACCGCCTGCTTGCCCTCCTTTGCCCGGAGGATGCGCCCCAGCCGCTGCACGTGTTCTCTCGTGCTTCCGCTTCCGGAGACCACGATCCCGATACTGGCTTCCGGCACATCCACGCCTTCGTTGAGGACCTTGCTGGTCAGGAGCACCGGGTACTCTCCGGAGCGGAACTTTTCCAGAAACTCCTTGCGTTCCGCCGCCTTCGTCCGATGGGTGATGACCGGCAGGCAGAAGCACTCCCCCATGGCATACGCCGCATCGTTGTCCGCGGTGAAAACGATGATCCTCTCCCCCGGATTTTCCCGCAGGATCTTCCAGACGGCCATGAGCTTGCTTCTGCCGTACCGGGCGATCCTGCGCTGTTCCAGATACCCTTTCAGAGCCTCCCTTCCGCCGGGGGCCCGGGCGGCAAGGATGATGAAGGAGCTCCAGGCGTCCTTTTTGGAAAAGTCGATGGAATGGTAACGGACGAAGGAGGTGTATTTTTTTCTCGCGGCATCGTATCGTTCCTGCTCTTCCGGGGAAAGGGCCACAGCGATGCGTCTCGTCACATAGGGGGAAAGCACGCTCCCCTCCAGTTCGGTTATGGAGATGCGGCAGACCAGCGGCCCCAGAAGGTTTTCCATGACCTCGAACCCGCCGTCCTCCCGCTCGGGGGTGGCGCTGAGCCCCAGTCGGTAGGGGGCAAGGCACATGGAGGCGCTTTTCCGGTTCATTTCCCCGGGGAGATGGTGGCACTCGTCATAGACGGCAAGGCCGAATTTGTCCCCGATGAACTCCATATTCAGCACGGCGGAATCGTAAGTGGCCACCGTGATCTCCCGGATCTCGTGACTGCCCCCGCCCAGCATCCCCACGTCCCTGCGGAAAAACTCCCGGAGATTTTTCTCCCACTGGAGGAGAAGATCGATGGTGGGCACCACCACGAGGGTGGAGCGTTTCACGCTGGCCATGGCCAGCGCGGCAAGAAAGGTTTTTCCGGAGCCCGTGGGCATTTCCACGATCCCCCTTCCTTTGTTTTTTTTCCAGCACTCCAAAGCCTTCCGCTGATGGGGCCGGGGGGCAAAGGGGGAGTGCATGACAAGATCCAGAGCCTTGTAATTCCTTGCGGAATCCGTGAGAGGAATCCCGCAGGCGCTGCAGATGCGCACGATGGCGGCGTAATCGCCTGCGGAAGCGCGCCAGGCGGAGATCCGGTCGTCCTTCACGGCCAGATGGGAGAGCACGGAAGGGAGAAGCTTTCCCTCCCCGGGAGAAAGCACCAGAGTCCCGGAAACGAATTCCAGCTTCAGGGGAGACCTTTCAGGCCCGCTTCCGGAAGGAGTGTCCACTTTGCGCTTCTTTCCGGGGGCACTTACTTCTTTACTTCATCCCGCCGGAACTCATATACGCCCGTATTGAATTCCTTTCCCCAGCCGGAAACCTTTCCGAAGTAGTCGAAGACGATGGGGGTGCACTCGTCCCTCGTCACCAGTCCGTCCATCCACTGGGAGTGGGTGAAGTAGTACCAGACGCGGTCGCTGCAGTAGCTTTCCCCCTGAACGGGCGGCCCCATGATGGCAAGGACCTGTTCCTTGTCCATTCCCTTGCGGATCTTCGCAAGATTCGTGAGATTGCGGTCCGCTTCTCCGAAGGAACAGCCGCAGAGAGACAAAAAGATCCCCGCGCAGCAGAGAAAAGCCAAATGTGGCAGGATCATTCTTCTCATATCGACCTCCGTGAACAGTTTTCCCTATAATATAGCATCAAAACTCTCCGATACAAATGAAAAGTCCTCCGGGAGCGGGGCCTGAAGAAAAATTTCCTCCTTTTCTCCCGGCAGAAAAAAACGCGTCTCCCACGCGTGCAGAGCCTGATGGGAAAGAAGAAGTTTATTTTGGTCCTCTTCCGTGAGACACCCTTTGGCGTGCCGGAGGAACATTTCTTCGTCCAGTCCGTAGAGTTTGTCCCCCGCCAGAGGGAACCCCAGAGAATACAGAGTTGCCCGGATCTGATGGAGCCTGCCTGTGGAAGGGACCGCTTCCACGAGACTCAAGGCTTTTCCGCATTTCACGGCGCGGAAAAACGTAACTGCCTCCTCGCAGGGGAAATGCCCTTTTTTCCCCGGACGGGGAAGAGCGCCGGGAAAGGCGGCCGCCCCCCGCAGGAAGGAGACCGTTTCGTCGTCGGGAATGAATCTGCGCTTCTTCTCCACGATGCTTTTTTCGTCCCGCGTGAGAAGTCCTTTTGCCGTGAAAGGCGGGAAGGAGAACGTTCCGTGGACGATGGCAAGATACCTTTTCTTTACTTTGCGTTCCTCGAAAAGGCGGGAAAGCTTTTTGGCGCTTTTGGGATCCCTTGCAAAAAGGATGACGCCGGAAGTCTCCCGGTCCAGCCGGTTCACGGGATAGAGTGTCCCATGATCCTTTTCCACGACCTTGAGAAGCGTATGGGCAAAGAATCTTCCGGAAGGGTGCACGGGAATGGAGGGAGGCTTGTTTACGGCAAGAAAATCCTTCCGTTCCAGAAGGAGCGTATAACGGGTGTCCACGGGGGGCTCTTCGAGAGCGCTTTCCTGCGGAACGAAGGAGAGACGTTCGCCGGAACGGAGGACGCGGGAAGGACGGGTCTTCTCCCCGTTGAGCAGGATCTCCCCCTCCGTCACCGCTTTCTGCCACTGCGTCCGGCTCCGGTAGGTGAACCGGTCCGCAAGGAAGCAGTCCAGACGCACACCGTCCCTCTCCGGCGGAACGAGGGTCTCTATGACCCTTTTTCCGTCCCCTGTCCCGGGCAAAATTTTCCTGTCGTCCGAAAGATCCAATATTCCCCCTTTCCCTGCCGGATACGGCAAGCTCCCCCTAATATAGGGCAAAAACTTTCCTTTTCAAACAAAAAAACGTTCTTTATGCGGGAAGAACTTGCATTTGAGGGAAAGGGAAGCTATATTTAGCGTGAATATGAAGCAAAACGAAACAGGATGGAAAAATGTTTGAAAACCTTACCAACAAGCTGCAGGACGCGCTGAAAAAACTGCGGGGACAGGCGGTCATTTCCGAAGCGAACATAGCCGAATCCATGAAGGATATCCGGGAAGCCTTTCTGGAGGCGGATGTCAACCGGGAGGTGGCGGAAGAGTTCGTGAAGAAGGTTTCTTCCGAGTGTCTGGGCGAGTCCGTCCTGCGCAGCGTCACCCCCGGCCAGCAGGCGGTGAAGATCGTCTACGACAAGCTCACCGAATTTCTGGGAGGAGCCGAATCCCTCCTCGTTTCCGGGAAAAAGCCCACGGTAGTCATGATGGCGGGACTTCACGGAAGCGGGAAAACCACCACCAGCGCGAAACTTGCCGTCTATCTCAGGAAACAGAACAAGCGCGCCATGCTCTGCGCCTGCGACGTCTACAGGCCCGCCGCCATCGACCAGCTGGAAATTCTGGGCAGGGAGAACGATATTCCCGTCTTCTCCCGCAGAGGCGAGCAGGACGTGTGCCGCATCGGGGCGGATGCCCTGCGGGAGGCGCAGGACGGGGGATTCGATTATCTCATCATCGATACCGCCGGCCGTCTCCAGATCGATGAAAGCATGGTGCAGGAGCTTGTGCGCCTCAAAGGCGTGGTGAATGCCGACGAGATCCTGCTGGTGGCGGATGCCGCGCTGGGTCAGCAGGCGGTCTCCGTGGCCAAGCACTTCCATGAAGCGCTCTCCATTACGGGGATCGTGCTTACCAAACTGGACGGCGACGCCCGAGGGGGAGCGGCCCTCTCCATACGGCACGTCACGGCCTGCCCCATCAAGTTCGTGGGACTGGGAGAACGGATCGACGAACTGGACGTCTTCCATCCCGACCGCATGGCCTCCCGGATCCTGGGCATGGGGGACATCATCTCCCTCGTGGAAAAGGCTTCCGTGGAAATGGATCAGGAAGAAGCGGCAAAACTTCAGGCGAAACTCAAGAAAAACGAGTTCGATCTGGAGGACTTCCTCTCCCAGATCCGGCAGATGAAGCGTCTGGGCGGGCTGGAAAGCATCCTCAAGTTCCTGCCCGGAGGCAATCAGCTTGCCGGAATGCCCGAACTGGACGGCAATCAGCTGAAAGTCATGGAGGCGATCATCTGCTCCATGACGAAAAAGGAGCGGGCCAACCCGGAAAGCATCACCCCCTCCCGGAAAAGCAGGATCGCCAAAGGCTCCGGCACGAAGGAGAGCGAGGTGGACAAGCTGGTCAAGCAGTTCCTCAACATGAAGCAGATGATGAAGAAGACCGGGCTTCTGCGCAGCATGCTCAACGGCGGGCCGCCGCCCTCTCTGGGAATGCCCGGATTCCGCGCCCCCTCCCGGGGGAGCAACTTCACTCCGCCCAAGAAGAAACGCAAGAA
This sequence comes from Lentisphaeria bacterium, assembly GCA_017613255.1. Classification (GTDB taxonomy): domain Bacteria; phylum Verrucomicrobiota; class Lentisphaeria; order Victivallales; family UBA1829; genus RGIG5327. The sequence goes on along the minus strand of JAGAEF010000256.1, from coordinate 2,419 downwards.
ACGCTGAGAGGGCAGGATGAGTCAGGGAAAATCCCCTCTCGTATGGATCATTGCCGGGGAGGCCTCCGGCGACCTTTACGGCGCTCAGCTGGCAAGGGACATCAGGGAAAAAGATCCTTCTTCCTCCATTGCCGGCATGGGAGGCGTGAAAATGCGCGAGGCGGGCGTGGACATCCTCGTGGACTCCAGCGAACTGGGCGTCATCGGGGTGGTGGAAGTTCTGGGGATGCTCTTCCGCTTCATTTCCATCATGCGTTTCCTTGTCCGCAAGGCAAAGGAGGACCGCCCGGATGTGGTGGTCCTCATCGACTATCCCGGCTTCAACATCCGCCTTGCCAAGCGCCTTTCCAAGGCGGGGATCAAGGTCTTGTGGTACATCAGTCCCCAGGTCTGGGTATGGCGGAAATCCAACATCCCCAAACTTGCGAAATACTGCAGAAAACTCATCTGCATTTTCCCCTTCGAAGTGGAGGTATACAAAGGTTCCGGTCTGGAAGTGGAATTTGTGGGACACCCCCTTTTGGAGGTCGTGGAAAAAAGACGGGACAATTCTGTTGCACGGGACAAGGATCTTTTCCTTCTCCTTCCCGGAAGCCGCAGGAGCGAAACCAAACGGCTCCTTTATCCCATGCTGGAAGCGGCGGAACTTCTCCGTGAGAAGCACCCGGGCATGCGGTTCGTCATCTCCACCCCCCGGGAAAAGGTCCTTTCCGACGTGGAAAAAGATCTGGCGGAATACCGGGAAAAACACCCCTCCTTTACTCTTCCCCTTTCCGTGGAGTGCGGAAAGACCGCCTTCTACATGCAGAAGTGCTGTGCCGGACTTGCCGCCTCCGGAACGGTGACGGTGGAGTGCGCCATGGCGGGGCTCCCCCTTGCGGTGGCCTACCGGCTCAATCCGGTGACCTTCCTTCTGGCCCGTCTGGTCATCCGCAAGCTCTTCCGCAACGCCTTCACCATGCCCAACATCATCATGGACAAGGTGGTCTTCGAAGAATTTCTCCAGTTTCAGGTCACTCCCGAAGCGCTGGCGGAGGCTGCGGAAAAGATCCTGCCGGGCGGCTCCCGCAGGGAGCAGGTGGAAAAGGATATGGAGGAGATGAAAAAAGTTCTCTCCTGCGGAAGCGAGTCCGCCGGGATGAATGCGGCAAAAGCGGCTTTGGCCGTTGCGGCGGAAAGCAGGGCATAAATGGCTTCCGTCCCGAAAGACACGCTGGACAAGATCCGGAAGATCCGCCATGTGGTCATGGATATGGACGGCACCATCTACCGGGGAAAAGTTCTGTTCCCCACCACGAAGCCCTTTCTCGCCCTTCTGGAAAAGTACGGAATCACTTATACCTTCCTCACCAACAACTCCTCCCGGAGCAGAAAGGTCTATCTAAATCATCTGAAGGAGTTCGGGATCGTCGTCAAAGAGGAGCAGATGTACACGTCCACGGTCAATACCGTTCAGTATCTTCAGAAATTCCATCCGGACGTAAAGAAGCTTTTCATGCTGGGAACTCCCGCCTTCCGGGAGGAGATGGTTTCCTACGGGTTCATTGATGTGGGCCTCGACGAGGAGCCGGAAGCGGTCATAACCGCCTTCGATACGGGGCTTGTCTACGAAAGACTCTGCAAAAGCGCCTGGTGGATCAAGCACGGGAAACTGTGGATCGCCACCCACCCGGATCTGGAGTGCCCCACGGAGCTGGAGACCACGCTGGTGGACTGCGGAAGCGTCACGGCCTGTCTGGAGTGCGTTTCCAAACGGAAAGCCATCGTGCTGGGCAAGCCCAACAAGGAGATGATCACCCTCATTCTGGACCGGCACGGCCTGCGGAACGATGAGGTCGTCATGTGCGGCGACCGGATGTATACGGATATCCAGCTTGCCGTCAATGCGCAGGTTTACGGCGTTCTCATTTCCGACCTCCCCCACGAGAAGGTCCCCGGCAACATCGCCACATGGACCGTTCCCCATCTGGGCGTGCTGGGAGAGTGGATCCGGGAAGCGCATCAATAATTCCGAGAGGCTCATTATGGATCAGAATATTCCCGACTTCAAGACGAAAAAACGGTATTTTACCTCCTGGAGCGCCAGCATCCCCGCCTTTGCGGAAACTCTTGCCCGGTTGAGAAAGGGCGCACTGAAGGAGGGGGAAACATGTTCTCAAATCTATGAATCCGCGGGCAAATATGTCTTCCGGGGCAAAATGGACGGATTCGACTTTGCCTACAAGACCCAGCAGGGCAAGACCTTCTGGCGCTATCTGTTCCGGAACTCTCTCCCGCTGCGGGAGTGTTTCCATTACGCCGTTCTGCGGAATTTGGGCATTCCCGTGCCGCAGGTCCTTGCCGTGGGGGATACGAGAAAGTGCTTCATTCTGAAGGAGTCCTTCCTCGTCACGGAGTTTCTGGACCGCACCGAGGACGG
>JAGAEF010000255.1 GCA_017613255.1 Lentisphaeria bacterium | reverse complement strand
GAAGAAGCACCCTCAGAAAGGACTTGCGCAGCGCGATATTGTGGCCGTAGAGCATGGGCGTGCGCAGGAGATGGAGAATTCCTTTCCCGCTGTTCAGGTCCTCCGCCTTTTTTTTCGTGAAGTTGACCGTGTCGGCGGTGCTGTAGCCCAGAGGATGCAGAGAAGGATCCACCATGAGGGAGTTGCAGAATACTACATCGCAGTCTTCGTGGGTCTCCAGTTCCCGGACCAGTTTTTCCACCTTGTCCTCCTTCCACACGTCGTCCTGATCGCAGAGAAAGAGGATATCCGAAGTGCAGAGGGAAAGGCCCTTTTCGAAATTTTTCGCGGGGCCCAGCTGCCGGGGATTTTTGAAGAAGCGGATCTCGCAGGGGGCTGTCTTGGCTTTCTCCTGCACCAGAAGCGCCAGCGCGTCTCCGGGAGAATCGTCGCAGATGACGATCTCATCGGGGATAAGGGTCTGCCGGAACAAGCTGTCCAGCTGTCTCAGAATGAATTTTTCTCCGTTGTATGCGGCTATGACGATGCTTACGGAAGACATTCCTTTTCCTTTCCGGCGGGACTACCTGCTCTTCTTGCACTCCCTGGCAAGCTCTTCCAGAGAGGGCACAAGCCCCTTGGGGTAACTGCCCAGCGGGACCAGGAGACCGGTTTTCTCGCGCAGTTTCGCCAGAAGTCTGGAAACCTTTTCCTCCTTGAGGTGGCCTGCCAGATCCACGAGGAAAAAGTATTCGCCCTCCGCGCCGCCGTTTTTTCCGCCCCTTGCCGGACAGCTTCCCGCGATATGCAGAGAGGTCTGTTCGTCCTTGAAAGGGGCCAGAGCGTCAAAGAGCGCCCCGGGACGGTCCGGGAGGGAGAAGAAGAGGGAGGTCTTGTCGTCCCCCGTCTCCCCCGTGCTCTGACTGCCCACGATGAAGTAGCGGGAGAAGGCGGAGGCGGAATCGGAAACGGAGATGGATTTTCCCCGGATCTCCGCGCACAGACTCACCCTTCCGGAGCCGAAATAGGAGAGACAGTCGGGATCCAGCCCTTCCAGAAAGACCCCTTCGGGAATGCAGCCATAGTCGCACCGTCCGGAAAGGACATCCTCCAGGATCGCCTTCACGGACTGTTCCGGGCGGTACAGCACGCTGTTGCCGAACTTCGTGACGGCGGCAAGGTGGGTAAAGGAGCCTTCCGAACCGAAATAGGCGATCCGCAGGCCCTGTTCCAGCGCCAGGGCACCGGACATGATCTCCCGGTAGATGGCGAAAAGGGTCACATCCTTCATGGGGCCTTCGTTGAGGCGGCTCACCTTTTCATAGACTTTCCGTTCCCGCTCGGGGACATAGACGGCGCCCGCATTCTCTCTCTTGAACGCGCCCACTTTCTGCACCGTTTTGTATCTCTCGTTGAGCAGGGAAACCAGTTTCGCATCCAGCTCGTCGATCCTCTTCCGCAATTCGTCCAGTGTTTCCGCCATACGCTTCTCCCGTTGAATCTTCCTAATAATGTAACACCTTTTTTTCATTCCCGCAAGGCGCGGGGGGAAAAAAGCGGAAGAAAAAAGTTTGACATGCGGAGGCTTCGCAGTATATTAATGCACCAGAAAACTTCAGAGCTTCCGGGAGGGAAAAATGCCGGTCATCGTCAAAACCGTTCTGCTGCTTGTCGCATCCAATCTTTTCATGACCTTCGCCTGGTACGGGCATTTGAAAAACCTCTCCTCCAAGCCCTGGTACATTGCCGCCCTCATCAGCTGGGGGATCGCCTTTTTCGAATATATGATCCAGGTGCCCGCCAACCGCATCGGCTACGGGGCGCTTTCCCTTGCCCAGCTGAAGATCCTTCAGGAGGTCATCACCTTGTCCATCTTCGTTCCCTTTTCCATGCTGTACATGAAGGAGGGCTTCCGTCTGGATTTCATCTGGGCGGCGCTCTGCATGGTGGGGGCGGTCTACTTCATGTTCCGCAAATAGACTACTTTTTCCTGCAGCGGTAGACGAAGGCGGGGGGAAGGTTTTTCCACACCATGGAAGAGACTTCCACACGGGGGAAATAGCGGGAAAGCTTTTCCCGGAATCTCCTGCCCGCGGGGAGAAGGGGACAGTGGATGTAGGTAAAGGTGCTGAAACACCCGTGATCCGCAAGGGAGCTGCTTATGGCGGAAAGAAGTTCATCCTGCAGCGGGGCGGGGAACGCCGCCCAGGGGAGGCCGGAAATGACCGCGTCCAGAGCTTCCACTTTTTCCCGTCTGGCGATCTCCTTGAGGTTGGCGGCGCTTTCGTTGTAGACCGTTACGGAAGGGAATTTTTTCCGGAAGGTTTCCAGCACGGAAAGGTTCAGTTCCACGGCAAAGAAACTTGCCTTCGGATTTTTCTTTTCCAGGATCGCCCCCGTCAGGGCCCCCGTGCCCGGTCCCAGTTCCGCAATGGCGGAAGCGTTTTCCAGCCCGGCAAAGGTGGTGATCTCCTTTGCCAGCTCCGGAGAACTGGGGCACACAGCTCCCACGGAAAAGGGATTTTTCAAGAACTGAAATGTCAAACTGTTCCGGATCATCTTTTCGCAGGGGGTTGAGTTGCCGCTTTTCAAAAGTCTTTCGGAATGCGCAGTATAATATTATAGCGCCTAAACGGGGAGAAATCAAGTCCTTTTTCGGGATTTTCCCGCCCGGATGCACGGGAAAAACCTCGTGGGCTCACGATTTTTCCGGGAACGAGGCATTCCGTTCCAGAAAGGCCTCTCCGTCATACCCCTGGATCCTCCGGTCGGAAGAGGCGTTTTCCAGCCGTTTGGCGGCGTAAAGGCAGTACTCCTCCTCCCGCTCGATGCCGCAGAAGTCACGGGAAAGCTTTTTTGCCGTGACAAGAGTCGTGCCGGAGCCGCAGAAGGGATCGAAGACCAGATCCCCTTCCCGGGAGCTGGCCAGAATGAGTTTCGCCATGAGTTTTTCCGGCTTCTGGGTGGGGTGGGGAGTGTTTTCCGGCATGGACCAGTAGGGGACCGTGATGTCGTTTAGAAAATTGGAAGGGAAAGTCAAACGGTATTTTTCCCCCTTCTCCTCCCGCCAGTCTTTGGGTCTGCCTTTCTCCCGGTAGGGGGCAATGACCTTTTTGCGGATCTTCACGGCTCCGGCGTCGAAGAAATAGTCTTTTGCGCAGGTGGCAAACCAGATGTCTTCGGAACAGTTCTTCCAGTTCTTTCCTGCGCCCCTACCTTTTTCCCGCTGCCAGGTGATCCGGTTCCGGATGAAAAAACCGCACTCTTCCAGAGCCTGCTGGATGGCGCCGCAGGAGTTCCAGTCGCCGCAAAGATAGAGGGAAGCCTCCTTTTTGAGAAGCCGTTTCAGCGGGCAAAGAAAACTTTTGAGATAGGCAAGATAATCGGAAGCGCTTTTCTTCCGGAAGGAGGAGGAACGGAATTCCTTGTCCAGATTGTACGGGGGATCCAGAATCATGAGATCCACGCAGGAGGAGGGGAAAAAGCCGGCAAGGGAAAAGAGATCCCCCTTGAAAAGGCGGTTCCGTATTTCGGGGGGAGAAAGCTTTTTCGTCGGAGCGGAAAGACCCGCAAGGAGTTTCTCCCGTTCCTCCGGAAGGATCTTCAACGTCCTGTTTCTTGGCGAAGGGGCGCTTTTCATACTATCCCTGCAAGACATTCCGGCAAGCATATTTCCCGGAAAAAGGGCGGAGGAACCGGAAAACCCCCGTGGGGGAACGATGAGCTCTCCGGCCCTCCTCCGTTACTGCGATTTCTTGCTCGCGTAATATTCTTCCACTTTTTTGTTCACGTCCAGGAAGCCCACGTCGGCGGAATAGATCTGCTTGAAGCACTCGAAAGCCTCGTCGGCTCTTCCCAGACTGGTCAGGGCCTCCCCCTTGTAGTAGAGGGCGTGCATCTTGGCCTTGTCCATCACGGGCATTTCGGCAAGGGCGGCATCGTACTGATCGAGAGCCATGTCGTACTGCTCCTTGGCGGCAAGACAGCGGCCCAGATAGACGAGACTGGAAAGCTTTCTCTGGGGATTGCGTCTGGCCTGCTGGAACTGTTCCAGCGCCCGGTCATAATCCCTGATCTCCCAGTAGACCAGCGCCAGCTCGTACCGCATCTGCAGATCGTTGGGATAGGTTTTGACCCGGGTTTCCGCCCGTTCCACCCGGTAGGCGAGACACCTGTCTTTTTCCGCCTGGATCTCTTCCGCGGGGGCGTTGGAACTTTCCATTTTCTTGACTTTGAGCTCGGAAAGGGCCACGGTGGACTTTTCGATTTCCCGGTCGATGGCGGGATCCAGATTGCCCTGAAGCTTCACGAGGGAGTTGTAGGCATTGATGGCGTCCTGATAGCGGCCCACCCGGTGATAGAGTTCGGCCACTTTGCGGAAGTTGTCGAGAGTAGCCTGCCCCGCCTGAATGTTTTTCTCGTACCGGGAGATGAGTTCCCGGATATCCTCTTCGGAACGGAGGATCCGGTCGCCTCTTTCCAGATCGTCGGTCTTGGGGGCGGAGCTGCCGGGGATATTGCTTTTCGTGCTGCCGTCGTCCACGAATTTGGCCGTTCCGATGGAGGCAAGGGCCGCGGCTTCCCGCAATGCGTGCTGTTTTTCCAGATCCTTGGGGTATTTGTCGGCGAAATACTGCCGGATCTTCACGACGCGGGCGTGGTCCTCCTTGGCCGTAAGGGGTATGAGAATGCGGTTGAGGACCTCTTCGTCGTGCTTGTCGTCCGCAAGGATGAGATCGTAGGACTGGATGGCAAGATCATACTCCTCCAGCTCCATGGCCACGTCCGCATAGAAGAGAAGCACCTTTTTGTTGAGGAGCTTGGCCGCGGCCTCTTCGGCATACTTGAGGGCGCCCATGGGATCCTTTTTCAGGAGAGCGGTTCCCTTGACGATGTCGCCGCCCTGCCGGAAGGAGGCAAGGAATTTGGAGAAGGCGTTCATGCCCGCCGCTTTTTTCTTTTCCGCCGCCCGCAGATCCTTTCTGGCTTCGTCGAAGCCGGGGCAGGCTATGACCAGATCCTTGAGAAGGGCGATCCCGTAATCCAGATTGCCCTGACCGATGACTTCCCTTGCCTTGCCGTAGATGCTTCTCACCGCGGGGGCGAGCTGCTGATAGGTGGTTTTCGTGATGGCCATACTTCACCTGCTTTTCGTTTTTCCGCAAGCTCTTTTTCCGTTCCGGGAGGAGCTGTCCCGGCCGGGAAAAGGCGCTTTTTCTCCTGTTTTCACGGGAAAATTTTTGATTTTTCCGTTTTCTGTGCTAATATATCTCTCAATATTATAATTTCACCGGGATTTTTTTCAAGGAACAAAACGGAAAATAATGGGAATTTTTTCCAAAAATTTTTTTTCCGCCGAGGATACGGCGGCGGCACTGTGCACTTCTCCCGGCGGAGCCATCAGCATCATCCGCATCACCGGGAAGGACGCTCTGGACGTGGCGGAAAAGGTCTGGAAGGGGAAACGCTCCCTCCGGGAAAAGAAGAATCTCCGCAGGGTCCTGCTGGGAAAGACCGTGCAGGATGAAGAACCCTGTCTTGCCTTTTACATGAAGGCGCCTCACAGTTATACGGGGGACGATACGGTGGAACTCCAGTGCCACGGGGGGAGCATCGCCCCGGGAAGACTTCTCAAGGCGGTGTATGCCGCAGGCGCAAGACCGGCGGAACCGGGAGAGTTCACCCGCAGAGCGTTCCTCAACGGGAAACTGGATCTCACCCAGGCGGAGGCCGTGGCGGATCTCATCGGAGCCAGAAGCGATGTTGCCGCCGATCTGGCGCTGCGTCAGCTTTCCGGGAGGCCGGGGGAAGAGATCCGCGCCTGCCGGGAAATTTTGCTTTCCCTTCTTGCGGAGATCGAATCCCGCATGGATTTCCCCGAGGAGGATCTGGACTGGAAAAGCGTTCCCGCGCTTCTTTCCGATGTGGAAGAAGTCCGGGAAAAACTGGAAAAACTGGTCTCCTCCCGGAAGCGGGGCGCGATTTTGCGGGAAGGGGTGCGTCTGGTCATCGCCGGAAGGCCCAATTCGGGCAAATCCAGTCTGCTCAACGCCCTTCTGGGGTACGAAAGAGCCATCGTGACGGAGATCGCCGGAACCACACGGGATACGCTGGAGGAGACGGCGGATTTCCGGGGGATCCCGGTCCATCTTTCCGATACGGCAGGCTTGCGGTCGGAGAGTTCCGACAGGATCGAAAAAATAGGCATGGAGCGCAGCATGGATTCCATCCGCCGTGCGGAAGTCCTCTTCTGGGTGGCGGATCTTGCGGACGCGGAAGCACGGAAAGATCCCTTCGGCGCACTGGAAGCGGTCCCGGAAAACGTTTTCGTCATCCTCGTCTGGAACAAGTCAGATCTCTTTCCTCTTCCGGAAGCGAAAAAAAGAGGCGTATATGTGACCGGAACGGGAAGAAAGATCCCCTATGTGCGCGTTTCCGCCAAGACGGGGGAGGGACTGGATCTTCTTCTGGATCTCTTCCGGGAAACCGTGCTGGAAGGGGGGGAATTTTCCTCCGGAGAGTGGGAGGTCTCCCTGCGGCACGCCCAGGAGCTGGAAAAGGCGCTCTCCTCCCTTGCGGAGGGGGCTTTAGTTCTGGAAAAAGAGGAGTGGGAGCTTGCCGCATCTTCTCTCCGCAAGGCTTCCGACCATCTGGGCGGGATCACGGGGGAGACGGTTTCCGCGGACATCCTGGAGGAGATCTTTTCCCGCTTCTGCATAGGAAAGTAACGGCGTTCCGCCTTGAAAAATGGGCGGTTCGAAAGCAAATACAAAACCACTTCAAAACGATCCATAACAAACAGAAAGGTTTTCATCATGGAAGCAACAAAAGAATTTCCCTTCACGCTGGAACAGGACACCGTGGACATCTGGTGCGACTGCAAAAGACACATCTTCAAATTCCAGACCTTCGACGCCTGGATCGTGGAGCCTGCGGAAAACGACATCCGCCACAGGTACTCTTTCTCCAACTTTCCGGAGGAGAAAAAGGTGCGCAAATGGTTCTGGGTGGCGGAATGGCCCACTGCATTCCCCCAGCGCAACGGGGTCGCCCAGCTGCTGGAGCTGGGGTACTATATGATCCATGTGCATGTGCATCAGACCTACTGCAATTCCGTTGGGATCCAAAGAATGTACGACTTCTACAAATTCCTGCGCACCATGGATTTCGCGGAAAAGGGAGCGTTTATCGGCATGAGTTTCGGAGGACTTTTCTCCCTGCGGATGCTTGCGGAACACCCGGAAATCGGCGCGTGCGTCTATCTGGACGCCCCCGTCTGCGACCTCAATTTCCATGAATTCACCGGGACCGACCGCGCCCCCATGGCCCAGGCCTACGGACTTGATGACGTGAACAATCTCAAGGATCATCCCCTTTCTCCGGTGAACAACTATATGCCGCTGGTGAAGGCAAAGATCCCCGTCCTTCTGCTTCTGCCGCTGGCCGACAATGTGGTGAATCCGGAAACCAACGGCGCCCTGCTCGCCCAGCGCTATGCGGAGGCGGGAGGCCCCGTCACCGTAGTCCGCCGCAACGCCTGGGGCCACCATCCCCACGGAATGGATAAACCTCTGGAACTGGTGAAATTCATCCTGAAATACACCTGGAACGTGTGAGGAGAACAAAATGGCGGATCAGGTGAAACGGTATCTCTTTTTCGGCGCCCATCCCGACGATGCCGAAGAGGTCATGGGCGGCACCGCCGTGAAGCTGGCCCGGGCGGGGCATGTGGTCAAATTCGTTTCCATGTGCAACGGGGACTGCGGCCACTTCGACAAAAAGTATGCGGGGGAAGAGGGGGGAAAACTCCTTGCCGCAAGGCGGAAGAAGGAGGCGGAGCGTTCCGCGGCCATCGGAGGAATCAGCGAGTATGAGATCCTGGACTGCCACGACTGCCGGATCCAGCCGGATCTTGCCACGAGGGAGAAGGTGGTGCGCATCATCCGCAAATTCTGTCCCCATGTGGTCATCACCCACCGGGACTGCGATTACCATGCGGACCACCGGGCGACGGGACGGGTGGTCATGGATGCGGCCTATCTTCTGAAAGTGCCGCTCTACTGCCCCGACGCCCCCATTCCGGAGGTGAATCCCGTTTTCGCCTGTACCTTCGACCGTTTCACGGATCCGGTCCCTTTCCGGGCGGACGCGGCCGTGGAGGTGGATTCCGTGCTGGAAACGAAACTGAAGATGATGGATTGTCACGAATCCCAGTACCTGGAGTGGCTGCCCTGGGACCGCATGGACAAGAATTTTTCCATCGACAGGAACTCTTCGGAAGCGCGACTGGCCTACTTGAAAAAGGACTGGCTGTACGCCAATTCCCAGGCTGCGGACGGAGCAAGAGCGCTTCTGGAAGAGATTTACGGGAAGGAGAAAGGGGAAAAAATCGTTTATGCGGAAAGTTTCCAGCTTTCCCAATACGGGGAAAG
>JAGAEF010000254.1 GCA_017613255.1 Lentisphaeria bacterium | reverse complement strand
GGGGGGAGAGAAATGCACCATGGGGTGTTTGACGCATGGGGTGTTTTCTCCGGGATAGACAAATGCCTACGCGCGCGCGACGGAGGCAGGGGGAAGGCTGTCCCCCGCGTTTTACAAAACAGTTACTTTTTTGCAAAAACGCTTACTTTTGGTGCTTCCCCTGAAAAAACAGTTACTACCGGGCTTCAGGAGGCTTTTTGGGAAAAAATCAAAAAAAGGACTTGACGCGCAGTGCATGGCGTGTTACATTAATGGCAGAGACTCGCGAAAAGCATTCCCCCTGCGGGGGATATTCAAAACGGGGAACAGGTATGAACATGACAGAAAAGGGCATTTGGGAACTTCGGCGTGAAGTGGAGCGTTCCAGCGGTCATCCGGTCGAAATTTATTCCGCCTATCCTTTGATCGGTCGAGGTTCAATCTACCATAATCAGATCACGCATCGCGCCGTCGAAAAAGGTTTCACGGCAGCCTTGTCCGTTCCGTGGTGGAGGCGAGTCATGTACTTCATCAATCGGAAAATCACTCATGCGTAAGCCCCGAACCCTTGAAGAACTCCGGGATTTTTACGTTTCGGAATACCGCCCGCTCTATGACCGTTTCGTTGCGGAATACCGTGTCCCACAGGAGCTGCACGCCGAAGTCGCGGCGGCATTCGATCATCTGATGCGCCATTGTAAAGGTTCCGGACAAATTGGCGGAAAGGATTTCGACCGTGTCGTGGGGCATTTGAAGCGTGCCACGTTCGATTCCTTCAAATTGCTGTTCGAAAACGGCATTCGCGCAAGGTATGATAGATTCATGACCTCTCGTTATGCCGACGTGGAAGACGGCGAATTTCAGCCTTATATCATGAAACGGTTCAACGAGGCGGTTTCCATTGCCCGCGAGGCAAGAACGTTGGAGCACTCCACTGACAGCGAAGATTGCGAGGCGTGGGGTAACGCATTCGAGAAATGGAAGCTTCTTCTGCCTATCGTGGACGAATTCATCGAACTTGAATCATCGCCCAGGATCCAGCGCGCCAAGAAACTCAAACGGGTCCAGAACTTCTGGTCTGTCGTGAAGTTTATCGGGACCTTGATCCTGGGGGCGTTGTTGAGCTGGATCGTTCCAAAGCTGCTCGGCTGACGATCTGATTTCCCAATTATGACGCTTTTTTCAGGGCGGACTGGATGTCCGCTTCCGTGATGGGCTTTTCGTTGTACAGCTTCGCCTTCTCGTTGTAGCGCTGGATCCGCTGGAAGAGCTCCAGATAGGCGCTCCGGGATCGGGTAGTGCGGTACCATCGCCGCAGATCTTCCCGCAGTTCGCTCCGCTCTTTCTGGAAGGAGGTCCTCACGGAACGCATGGTACGGTTCCTTTCCCGCTTTTCGGAAATGGCGGCGGGGTTGAAGCCCAGCATCCGCAGGACCATGTCCACGGAGTCCGGCCGGATGGGTTCGCCTTCGTACAGTTCCGCTTTGCCCTTCCGCTGCACGCCCTCGATCCGCTCCTGCACCGCCCTGACCGCCGTTGCCGCCGCAGACGGCAGAAGCTTCTGGGCGGCGTTGTAGAGATCGCCCTTGGCAAGGGAGTAGGCGCCCTGGGCGACTCCTTCGGCAAAGCTGTAAGGGGCTCCGAGAAAGTCCTTGTAGGTTCTGGGCAGAGCCGAAACGCCTACTTCCATGCCCATACTGCCCCGCAGATCCATGCCCAGAAGGCCGGCTATCCCCATGCGGGCGAGCCGTTCCGGGGTTTCCCCGCTCACCTTCCGCAGCCACTTGTAGTAGGCTTCCTCGTACCCTTCCGGCGGTTCCCATCCGCTCCCGGCAATGCCCATGACAAAAAAGGCCAGAGCCGCCGCAGGGGAGGCCCGCAGGCCGCCGATTGCCGCGCCGGACGTGGACACGTAGGCAAGCTCTTTCCACTTGCCCCGCGTGACGTAGTCCCAGCAGAGCTGCCAGGTGTTGTGCTGGTAGTTCTTGTAGGTGTACCAATTCCGCCCCAATGTGGCAAGGAGGCTGGTGCCGCGGATGGCATCCGGCGTGCCCAGTTTGCCGTAGACCCCGTGGGCGTTCAGCGTGACAAGGTAATTGGCCTTCTGGATGAGAGCGTCCTTCTGCGCGTCGGTGAGGGTTTCCCCTTCCTTGAGCTTCTTCTGCGCTTGCTCCAGAAGCACGCGGTAGGCGGCCGCCGTGGTGACGGAGCGGTTGAACTCCTCCGTCTTGGCGAAACAGATCATGCCGTACTCCATAAGCTTCTGCCAGGAGCGGTTGCCCCAGGTCATCACGGTCCTTGCCACGTCCTTGTCCATTTCCGCCTGCCCGAGGCCCAGGAAGGGCATCCTTTCGTAGACGTAGGCAAGATCTTTGTCCGCCAGTTTGCCCGCCTTGAAGGCCAGGAAATTCTTCGATTCCTTGGCGATGATCGCAAGACTCCGGGCAATGCCGATCCCCAGACGGTCACTCATGACGGCGGGGACGTTGATCCCCATGGTGGTCAGGTTGATGATCCCGGAGGAGGGCCGGGAGAGGAAGAAGAGACCGCAGACCGCCTTGTAATAGCCCATGACGTGTTCCGCCGACGTCTCGTTGCGCATCATGTCCCGAATAAAATTCTGGGCAAGGCGGTAGGCGTTTGGCTGTTTGGCGGAATCGATCATCTTTTCCCGCACATCGTCCATGTACTTTTCGTACAGCTCTCCCAGGCGGGCAAGCTCCTCTTCCGTCATGGATGCGGGATCCTTCACCATTTCCGGGGCGGTCTTCTTGAGGAAGTCGGAGAAACTTTCGTCCGTTCCCATGAAGGCCCGCATCATGCCCGCATAGCCCTGCTTTTTCGCATATCCGCCGGCAACGGCGGAAACGGAAAGCGCCATGGCCTTGGCCAGATCCTCCTCATAGCCTTTCACCACGTCCTCGCCTGTTGCAGCGCCGCGATGGATCATGTGGGAGCGGCTTCCGTGCATTCTTATCACGTCGGCCACCTGCGCCATAAGGTTTTTCGTCATGATCGCTTTTTCGTTCTGCACGATGCCGGACTGCAGAGACAGAGCCTTCAGGAGCGCCTGCTGGCCTTTGGGGTTGTTGTACAGCCTTTTGAACCGCCACATGCCGCTTCCCGTGAACCACTGGCCGCCGAATTTCTTCATGAGATCCTCGTAGCCGCTCTTGTAGCCCGTCAGCGTGAAGTAGTCCGTCACCTTGCCGCTGGCCTCCTTGTAATGGTCCATGCCCGCGGTAAAGCCTATATCTTCCCAGCTGAGCGTCTTGGTGCCCTTGAGTCGGTCGGCGGCGTGCAGGAGCGTCTCGTTCATGGCGGCGACGTTGAGATCGGAGTAAAGATCCTCGGAAGACTGGTCGGAAGAGACGATCTGCACCGCGTAGCCTTTGTGCTTCATCTTCTCGGCATGGAGGGCAGCGCCTGCCTTGGTGGCGAATTTTTCCATGCGCTTTTCCGTGTCGGAGACGGAGTAGACAAGATAGGAGCCGATTTTCCGGATGCGGGGGAAATAGGTGGTGCGCAGGTCCCCCATTTTCCGCAGCTCGTCGAAGATGGAGGCAAACTCTTCCGGGATCTCTTCTCCGCTTTTCCGGTACTCTTCTTCCGTCTTGCGGGCGTCTTCCACCATGAGATCATACTGCCGAGCGAACACGTTCCGCACCCAGTAGAGATACTTGGCCGTTTCCGGATTCCAGCCGTCGGCAAGCACGCCTTCCATTTCTTTCCGGAAGGCCTCGGAAAGCGCCTCCTGTTCCGTTGCGAAAGCGCCCAGGACTTTCCCTTTGCGCTTGACCTGCCACTGGATCTTCCCCTTGGCCGTCTTCTTTTCCAGCGTGCAGGCGTAGGGGCTTTCCCGGTCCGCGTCTGTCTTGAGCAAATACTCGTTGAGACGGGCATACTCTTTCTTGTTCCGCACCTGCCAGGAGGCAAATTCTGCACGCAGATCCTCTTTCGAGTTTCCGTTGTAGATGGCGTGTTCCGCTCCGGATTTCCAGGAATCCATCTGGACCGCCTGTTCCATGATCCTCCCGAAGGTGGGAAGCGTGAGACCCTGATAATAGGCGTTCTTCAGGACGGAGGAAAGTCCGGAAATGTCCTTCTTTTCCCCCCGCGCCGGAGTCCGCCAGGTCCGGAAGACGCCGAAAATGCGGGAGAGCACGCCCTCCTTTTCGGCCTTGAAGAGCTTTTCCGTATCTGCCTTTTCCTCCTCCATGCGTGCAGGAAGGGAGAGGGAGAGATCGGCATCGAATTTTTCATTCACGGACCACACGGAAACCTTTCCTTCCGTAAGCGGGCCCCGAGCGGTAATGACTTTGTTCTTCAACTGCACATCGGAAAAATGCTTTCGGATCTCCTCCAGATAGTCTGCCGCCTTCCGGTTCTCCTGCCAGGCATCGGCCTGAGTCTGTCTTCCCTGTCCGCTCCCGTCCCCTTCGTAAACGGTGAAGTAGGCAGTTCCGTTCTCTTTCAGAGCCTTGGCCGCCTGCAGGATCACGTTGTCGCGGGCGGAGGCTTCCCGGATCACATTGAGAACGTTGTTGCAGCTCACCGTGTCCACGCCTCCATTGCTGACGGTCCGGAAGACTTCCCGATTGTTTTCCTCGCTCCTGTTGACGGGATCGAAAACAAGATTCTTCACCCCCTTTTCCGCAAGATACTTTGTTCCCTCGTCAAACTTGCCTCCGCCCAGATCCAGATTGACGGTGCCTGGAGCAAAGTCGATCTTCCGGAAACCTGCGGCCACCTGTCGCAAAGAGGTGTTCCCGGAGCTGAATTTCTGCTTGACGGCTTCCCCCACCGCGTCGGAAAACTCTTCCGTTTTTTCCGAGACGGGAAGAGAAAGATTGATGCCGGAGGCAGAATTTTCAGGATTTTTCGAAATTTCTTCCGTTTCGGACTTGACTTGTGCGGAATTTGCGATTACAATATGGGCAGAGCGGTTACTAATTTCGCCAGCCCCGGGGAATTGGACCCCGGCC
>JAGAEF010000253.1 GCA_017613255.1 Lentisphaeria bacterium | reverse complement strand
ATTCTCCGCAGGAGCTTCTTCCGCAACGGGGGAGGGGATTTCCCCTCCTTCGCGCCCTTCCGCCTGCGCTTCCAGATCCGCCTGGAAAGCCGCATCCGCCTCCGGCGTGTGAATATCGTCATTCAAAACGGCCTGCGCCGCATCGAACGCGACTTTTTCCACGAACTTCCTGTCTATGGAAATTCCCGCTTCCTTCAAATTGCTGACGAAATTGTCCACGTCCTGATTTTCAAGGCCTGCCTTGACCAGCGCACGGGAAAGTTTTTCGTAATTGGCCTTGGATTTCATTTTCCTGTACGCAGTCATGCCCGCATTGGCCGCTATCCCGAGGCCGGGAAGAACGGAAAAACCGAGAAGCATGCTGGGGGTATCCCCAGCGGAAGTTCTGATGAATTTTTTCATGCGTTCGGCAAAGTCGTCCTGGGATTTTGCGCCGATGGCTTCCGCACCTGCCGCATAGACGATAAGATTGTTGAGATACTCTTCCCCAAGTTCCTCCAGCGTGCCGTCGAAGTGGACGGCTTTGGCAAGACTGCGGAAGCCTCCGGGAATGTATTTTGCCAGATAGCGTTCCAGATTTCCCAGCGTGTATTTCCCCACGCCTGCTTTGCTCACCACTTTTCCCAGAAGTCCTCCGGAAAATTCCGTGGCGATTTCCGCCGTCGCACTGATAAGCGCATTCCTGTCGATGATCGATCCGTTGACTTTCGAGGTATCGTAACGGACATTTCCGCTTTCATCCTCCGAAAGGGCCTGATTCGTGATTTCATCTTTCGCCTGCCCCGCCGCCATGAGAAGAACAAGTTCCGGACGCGTAAAAGGAGCAAGAAGGGGTTCCGCGGCAAGTTTGGAAAACTGATAGAATTTGTTCGCATGTTTCGCGGCAAGGCCGGCACCCTTTGCCATTTTCGTCGCCCCATACGCCATTTTCGCAGGGATGGCGTCCAGCATTGCACCGCCGGTTACATAGATCTCCGCACCGAAAAGCAGGGAATCTTTGGTCATTCCTGCCACATGGTAGGAGAGTCCTTCCCCACGCAGAAGATTTTCCTGCTGTTCCTTTTTGAAGCTTTCAACGATCTTCCTGTCCCGGGCAAGGAGAGAATCCGCCTTGGCCTGATCCCCCTTGGCCGCCAGAAGGTAGAGATTGCGGCCGCTTCCCGTGCTGTTGTAGGACTGAAGACGGATCGCGGCATCTTCCACGGCAGTCCCGCGAAAACTCCAGTGGTTGACAAAAGGAATGATTTTATACGGATCTTCTTTTATTTCGTACAATAAATCCAGAATGCCTTTTTTCCCTTTGCGTACCATTTCCCCGTAGTCGGTATCGAGATTGGATGTGTCGTAACCATTGGCCAGTCTCCCATCCACTCTGCCCCATGCGGCGCTTTCCCGGTCCTTTTCGTGCCATCCGTTTCCGTGCGCAAAGCTGCTCAGATTGCCTAAAAATCCCCTGCCTCCTGTCCAGAAACTTGAATCCGTCCAGTTTTCGCTCTGTTCCGTCGGTGCGGTATCGGCATGATATTTTCTGAAAAGCTCTTCCTTGTTCCCCAATCGAGAACGCAGTTCTCCGATCTCGTTTCTGAGGTTTTCATCCTTCGGGTTGGCGGCATATTTCTTTTCGCTCTCCACAAGTCTGTTTCCCAGCTCCAGATCCTTCCGGTCCAGCTGGTAGTTTTTGCGGATGCTGTCAAAATTCCTGTGCCGTTCCCGGACCGCATCCGCATACTGCCCTGAACGGTACAGGGAATTCGTGCTTTTCCTTGCATAGGTCTTTGTGGCCGGGTTGTAGACCACGTCCCCGTTGCCGTACAGGTAGTCATTCCTGAGCTGGCGCTCCACATATTCATCCATGCGCATGGCCCGGGAAAGTTCGCCGTAACGGATGTCCGTTTCCGTCAGGACGGAGCGGGAGGAGCCGCCCTGATTCATCCCGCTTACGAAATTTTCCTGATAATCCGCGTCGAAAAGCCGAGGGCCATTGTAGCTTTCGTCCCTATCCCATACGGTAGCCATGATCGTACTCCTATGATTAAAATTCAGTATATTTCAGTGGGACTTTCCGCAGCTTCGATTTCCAGAAGCGGGGAAGAAGATTCCACTTGAAAACACCACTGCCTGGAAAAGATGTTTGGCCGAAGCCGCACAGCCCTGCCGTTGGGGAAGGCGCATACCGTCGTTGCCGTAACACCAAGATCGTTCCCGGCCGTCACGGTAAGGATCCCTTCTCCGTTTGCGGTGGTGGCCCGCACAAGGCGGAAACAGACAGGAGAAGAAAAGGTGAATACGGGCGTCTTCCAGATATAATTGCTCCCGCCGTCGTATTCGGTAAGGACCATGCCGCCGGAAAGCAGATCGAAAATGTAGATGTGGTTACTGGAAAGGTAAATGCGGATGGAGTAATTGTCGGCGGAACATTTCATGCTCGACGGCCCAAGAGCTTCCCATTGCTCCCGGGAGAAAAATTCCCTTGTGATGATTTTGCACTCCCCGGAAGGGGAGATAAGGGCAAGGCCCTCCGGTGCGGCATAGTAGGTATTGTTTTCGCTTTTGCAGACGGAGTTTGTGGAAAGGCAGGTGAACGTATCATCCAGAGTGATCTGGGCAAGAGCATCCGGAGAGACGCCTTTCAGAATGACTGGGGAATGATCTTTCACGAACACGACAATAGAGCTTTGCGTAACGGAAAGAGCCGTTACCGTGTCCGGGAAGGTATATTCGTATTTGGAGGGCCAGCTGTTGAAAATGTTGGGCTCGGAGAAATAAACGTGATTTCCTTTGGCCGCCACCAGGGAGAAATTGAAGAAATTCAGAAAATCCATCCCCTCCTGCGGGGATTCCACGATGGAAAGTTTCTCCTGCAGAAGATAGTCCTGCACCGTATCGGTATAGACGCCGGGGGACGACATTTCCGCCACGAAGTAATACCCGGCGGAAGAGAGAGAGCCGCCTGTGCGGTAGATGTAGTAGGCGGGCGCGTTGTCCGGGTGATCCGGCACATGCGTCCCATGGCCTCCGGAATAGGCGGGAATGGTGACTTTGACGGTGTCCCCTTTGCAAATGTCGATTTCTTCGCTTGGATTGCTGGGCGGGGATTCGTGCCTGCCGTCCCAGAAGGTCACCACATAGTTCCTGCGGGACTTGTTCTTGATGAGATTTCCCTTCACGATGATGTTCACCGTGTTGATGACAATGCCTCCCGGAGCTCCGTATCCATCCGGCTTTTGCGTGGTGAATTCCACCCCGGAAACATAGAGGGTGGCATATATGCCGTTGTCCGCATCGGGAATGGAGATCTGGCAGGGATAGGACAGGGGAAAATCCTGATTGTTGTAGAAAAGAGAACAGTTGTCCGCGGTGGCATCGTTGAAGATCATGGCCGTGTTCGCCGGGAAATATGCTCCCGGCTTGACAAATTTGATCTGGAATGTCCCGTTGGATGCGTCGCAGGAACTTTCGGCAATATCGAGAATCGTTTCCGAACCGGAGACTCCTATGGTGGTTTTCAACCGGATCTTCGGGGATCCCTTAACGCCTGTGTAACCGCCGCCAATCGTCCAGTATTCCACCTTTTCAAGGGTGGGGGCTTCCGGCTTTGCCATGTGCAGGGAGATTCCGTCCTCCCGGACAAGTCCTCCGGAAATATCGTATTTGCGACCGGAAACTTCGGAGGTCAATGCGGAAGGCGCTTCCCATTCCGGGACAAGCGTGCGCAAGGCGACTTTACCGCTTTCCGTAGTGCAGTTCAATGCCGTCTGCGCGGCGGTCTCCGGAAGCGCATGGGCATCCCGGATGGGAATGAGTCCGGTAAAATGATCCAGGGAAAGTTTCACAGCTGATTTCCGTTCCCGCCGATTTTTTCCAGCGAGTTGATTTTCTGTTCGAGAGACGATATTTTCGCTTCCATAATTCGCAATGCGGAAAGGAGCGCGGGAAAATTCCGGATCATTTCCTCGGGCGATCCGGGAAGAGAGAGCCCGGCAAGTGTGCCGTTACTGCCCGACGTATTGAAGGCCATTGATGGCTCCTTTCTGATCCAGTTCCTCGTTCTTCTGCTGGATTCCGGCAATGATGGAGGCCCTGCGCGTCTTTTCCTTTTCCATTTCCAGGGGGACGCTTTCCAGAATCTTCTGCGTTTCCGCCTTGAGTTTTTCGATCTTCGCCTGCTGTTCGGCGGCGTCCAGTTCCGACTTCCCGGAAATGGCGGGAAGATTCTGCATGATCTGCGCAAGGATCTGATCCAGCTGCTGGAACTTTGCGCCGATCTGCTGCTGGAGCGCCTGAAGCATGAGGGGAAGCTGTTCGCCTTCCCCATTCATGAATTCATCCGGGTCAAGATCATTTGCCCGCATCCATTCCGCAAGAAGAGCTCCTATGTTCGCCTTTTCCAAAAGCACCTGGTTGCTGAGGCAAATGGAAAGGATCTCCTTGATGTTGCCCATGCGGAGCACACGGTCATTGTAGGAGGCAAATCCCAGCGGCTCCACGGAGAAACTTTCCTTGAACT
Source organism: Lentisphaeria bacterium (assembly GCA_017613255.1). GTDB lineage: Bacteria > Verrucomicrobiota > Lentisphaeria > Victivallales > UBA1829 > RGIG5327. Next base: position 1,882 of record JAGAEF010000253.1, on the reverse strand, counting down.
CCTCCGGGACCTCCGGATTGTACATGTTCCAGCGGTAGAAATACATGGCGACGGGTTCGATCCAGTTGTCGTCGATGCCCCGCACCACGTCGGAAATATATTTGCCCGCCTTTTCGTTCCGCACGGAGACCTCGTAGGCGGTGGTGGTGCTGCTGGGGGCTACTCCATGGGAGATTTCCGGGATCATGCTTGCCTCGTTGCCGCTCTCCCGGTATATGCTCACAAGATCCATCGCGGTGGAGCCCACGTCCGGGAACACGATGGGCTGAATGGCTTTCCGCACATCGTCGCAGCTGGAGTCGATTTCGATCTCCTTGCCGGGATAGAAGCCCTCCGTGTCGTGCTGGTTGGCAAAGTAGATGCTCTTTTTGGCAATGGTGGCGTTGCTGGTGATCTTCTTGTTGTCCTCGATGATCCGCATGGCGGAATCCAGAGACTGCTGGGCGGCGGAACACGCATCGGCCACTCCGGTCCCCCGGAGGCTGTCGGAAGGCTCCTCCCATGCAATCCGGACAAAGGGACGCATCCCCGGCTCGATCAAGGAAAACCGCACAAGGGTCTCTTCCACGATGATGGCCATGATCTCCACATCCGCATTGCCCTTTTCCTCGTCCTGTCGGGAATCTTTCCCCTTCATGAGGTGGGCGATATATTTTTGCGGGACCCTGCCGTAAAATTCCAGGACCTCCAGATTTTTTTTGCGGGAATTGATGGCCCTTTTGTGGGGGGACTCGTTGTCCTTCGTGCCGCTGGATCTGTCATATTCGCTGGCGGAATGATTGATTTTTTCATCCAGAGTATCCAGCGCGCCCTTGATATTGAACTCGTTGTCGCCGTCGTCGGAAAAGTTTTCGAAAACGTCATGCCGCGACATCATCCTGCGTTCGAAGACGCCCAGGTTTTCCTGAATATCATGGTCTTCCAAATCCGTGAAGAAGTCCCAGACGGAGACGTGCCGCATCTTCAGGACTTCGCTTTCCATCTCCACTTCCTTCCAGACCCCGGAAATGTTCCGGAACGCCTTGCTCCTTTTCCTGTCGGAGTAGATCCGGCTTATCCCCTCTCCGTAAATGGCGGCGTCCTTCACGGCTCTTTTCAGCGCAACATCCGCTTTCGCTTCGATCATCTGTTCCTGAATGAGCTCGTTCATGAGGAAATTGGCGTTTTTGGCTGTGTCCTGCCCTCCCGCCTCTTCTTCCGGCGGGGGCATTTCTTCCTCCTGGGGCATGGCTTCCTCCGGAGATATCTGCTCTTCCGGGACTTCCTCCATTTCTTCTTCCGGTACGGCTTCTTCCGGTGGGACAGGGGAAGACTCTTCTTCCGGAGGGGGAATCTCTCTCTCTGCGGTGGGAGGAATCGGCATTTCCGCAGGCGCACCGGGAGATCCCGTCAAACCCGCCATGCCGAGGATCCGGTCCACAAGGGAATCGGTCACTCTCTGCTGTTTCAGGCGGAAAGGGATCCTGCCGTCGGCAAGAAGAACATCGCACACCAGAATCTTCCCCGCATTGGTCTTTACCCGTGTGAGATCGGAAACGGATTTGCTCCGCCAGTCTTTCCTGTCCTTTTTGCTGGTCTTGTTGCCAAGCCCCACTTTCTGGGAAACAGCGCCTCCCGGGATCATTTCGTAGGCAGCCTTGTTCCGCTCCCACGCCGTTTCAAGGATCTTCCTGTTTTCCGCAAAGGACTTGAAGAGATTGTCCTTGAGATACTGTACAAGAGTGTCGTTGCCGGTCATATTGAAAAGTCCTTAGTTAAACATCACACATTGTTTTTGCAAAATCTAATGCTTTTTCTATAGACATATTATATTCCAACCTATTACTTATATAATATCTTATGAATTTATCATGTTCTAAGTATTTTTTGTTAATTTTAAATT
>JAGAEF010000252.1 GCA_017613255.1 Lentisphaeria bacterium | reverse complement strand
CGCAACTTCGTGAATGGAATCCTGACGGATGATCCGGCGTTGATCGACCCCTTGGCCGAGCAGTTCGACTCCGTCTGGCGCGGTGCATGGTGCGGCAAATGCGGTCGCCGGGAATATTGCACCGACTGTCCCTTGTCTTGACCGCCATTTCCATGTGGATGCCGGACGGTTCGGTATTCTCCTTCACCCCGATATCGGCAAGGTCTATTCTCCCTTTGATTCGGGGGAGGGGGCTTGCGCCTCGGCAAGTTCCCGTCTGTTCATGTTCCCGGTCACCCGCATAAGCACGCCCAGCAGGACCAGCAGGACGCCGCTTCCGGCAAGCAGAGCATAATCCTCCAGCCGGATCAGAACAAAGATCAGAAGATAGGCAAGAAGCATGACGCCGCCCAGAAGAATCGCCGCCGACCTTTTTTCCGCAAAGATCATGCGGCAGTACAGCACTGTCATGCCGGAAATGATCAGAGTGGAAAGGAGATAGCTCAAGTTGAAGGGCATGTGTTCCGCCAGCGCCAGAAGAAGCACGTAGAACATCACCAGCGCCAGTCCCGCAAAGAAATACTGGATCGGGTGGATCCATATCTTCGTCACGGATTCGCCGATGAGGAACGCCACCAGCACGATGGCGATCAGCAGGAATGCGTAATCGCTGACCCGCTCCACCTGCTGATAGACCCCCGCAGGCTGAACGAGGGAGACTCCCAGCGCCTTGCTGCTGCTCATGTAATCGTTGTCCACAGGAAGAGCGGTGTTCAGATTGCCGATCCAGCTCTGAGGGAAGGCGCTGTTGAGTTCACTTACCGTCCATTCCGCGTGGAAACCCTTTTCCGAAATTTGTCTCTCCCGGGGCAGGAAGCCGCCGGAAAAACTGGGATGAGGCCAGGGGGAATCCATGGAAAGGGAAAAATTCTTCCCTATGGGCAGGAAAAGCAGATTCCGGCAGCCGTTCAAGTCCAGTTCGGCGGAAAATTCCAGCGTTTTGGCCTCCTTTTTCCACGCCGCGGGAAAGGAGATGACCTTCCCGGCAAGGGGTTTCACTCCCTTGCCGTCGATCTTTCCTTCCAGTTTCTGGATCCCCTTCACATCGGAAAGGCGGAAAAGGATCTCCGTCTGCCCGGCTTCATCGATCTTGCATTCTCCGGGCAGAGAGCCGGGAAGATCGGAAAATTTCGCCTTGATCCGGATCTTCGCCTTGTACAGCATGACCTGATAGATCCCCCGGAAACGGATCTCCGGAACAATGGAGCTTTCCACGGAAAGATTTTCCGGCAGGACGTGCCAGGTGGAACGGGTGTATTCCACCTGCCCCGCGTTCCCGTTCCGTTTCACTTTCCGGACGGTCTGAACGCCAATCGCCAGGACCGGAGCGGCGATAAGCTGTTTTCCGCCCCACTTTTCGCTGACCTCCCGTTCCGCGTTTCTCGAACGGTTCATCCGGTCCCTGCGGAGCCCCACGGCCATGAAATAGGGGATCATGAGAAGAAGGATGATGAAGCCCAGAATGATGATCTTTCCCACCAGAGAACGCATGAATCTGCCCGGAAAAGAGGTTACTGTCGCAAAAATGCCGCCTGTAGACATGGTGTTCCTTTCGTTTTATATCGTTCGGTGATCTTTCGAAATTTTCCTACTCCCAGACGACCTTGCAGGGCAGCTCGGCAACAGGAAGGGTCGGGCTGTCCGCCGTGGCAAGACGCATCTGGATCAGGAGTTTGTCCTGGCTGCTCGGACGCTTGTAGCACAGCATGGAGACGAATTCCCCGCTCCCGGAAACTCTCTGCCCGACGCTGGAGACGGAAACGGAAGGCATGCGCAAATAGAGGATCGTCCGGAGTTTTTCCGGTATACGGTAGCGTACCTTGAAGTAAATATAAGTCCCTTTCCTTACCCGGATCTCCCTCTGGGGGTCGAAGGGCCTGTCCACTTTATCCATTTTCAGCCCCCACGCCGCCACTTCGAAAGAGGATTCCTGTTTTGCGTTTTCGATGGTTTTCCTTGAGCGCTCGAAAGCCTCCTGTTTCTTCTTCTGCAGATCCTCCAGCATGGGGAGAATCTGCCGGGGGGATTTCATCAGCCATGCGGGCGGGAGGGCGGAAGAGCTGGGTCTTTTATTCAGGATCTCCCGCAGATCCTGCATATAGCGGTCCCTGGGCCTGTAGCCGGAAATTTTGTCCAGAAAGCGTCCCTCTTCGTCATAGAGGAACGCACACGGCACGCCCCCGGAATGGAAGCGCATGGCCCTGCCGACTTCCCGGTTGTACAGCTTCTGCACGTCCGGCATCCCCCGCATGGGAATATCCAGATAGACCAGAACGAGATTTTTCCGGGCAAATTCGATGAATTCGGGCTGAGACAAAACGTCCTTATAGAGTTTTTTGCACCAGCCGCACCAGTCGGAGCCCGTGCTCAGAAGGAAGAGTTTCCTGCGTTCTCTTCCGGCCGCGTCCAGAGCCGTATCCATGCGGATATGCCAATCCCGGGAAGGCCCCTGCTTCCACTGCTGGGGATTCCCGCCGGCTCTCTCACTCCCCGAACCGGATTTGACGCTGCCCGAACCGGCATTCCGCGTGCCGGAGGCCTGATAATCCTTGTAGGTCCTGGGCTTGTAATCCGGAGACTTCCAGGCTTCCGCGGCGCCTTCTCCCAGCATGACCACGTCCCAGCGGGCATCCTGGGAAAGGATTTTTCCTTCGCTGTCGAAAATGATGAGTCTGGGAATCCCGAAAACCCGCAATTTCTCCTTCAGAGCCTTGCTGTGGGAAGCTTCTTCGAAGGGGACGGCCAAAAACGGCATGGCATCCTTTTTCATGTAGTTCATCATGGCGGATTTTTCTCTGTCGAGACTCACGAAAACGATTTCCAGATTGTTCTTTTCCGCGGTCTCATTGTAGAACTTCACCAGCTGAGGCGTAAATTTCCGGCAGGGGCCGCACCAGCTTGCGGAAAAATAGAGTCCCACGGTTTTGCCGCCGAGCGCGGAATTCGTATCGACTTTCTTTCCGGAGGCCTTTACGAGCTTTTCCGGAAAGAGATCCCTGAACCATGCACTGCCGCCGGACCGGGGCGCGGGAATGCTTTTGAATGAATTCTGAAACTCCTGTCCGTAACCTCCCGCACCTGCCAGACAAAGCGCGAGCGCCCCCGCAAGAGCACAAATCACATGTTTTCCGCTCATATTTTTCCTTTCCTTTCCTGTTCATTCATCGGAATATCCATACCATAGCACAGTTCCGCAATTTTTCAAGTGCTTTCCGGAGAGGGGAGGGGAAAAACACGGCGTCAGTTTCCAGCCGGGGCGTTTGCCTATACGGCCTCCGCCCCTGCCGGGACCGGGGTCTACTTCTCCCAGACTTTGCCGAAATCCACGACCTTGACGATCTCGCCTTCTTTCCGGGCGGATTTGTGGGCGGCGACCCCCATGGCCATGTACATGGCCGCATCCCAGGCGGAAACTTTGGGACGGCGGTGCTCCGAAACGGCGCAGACGAATTCATGCACCAGATAGGGG